>JASEGS010000055.1:239-510 GCA_030017995.1 Thermodesulfovibrionales bacterium | reverse complement strand
AGCATTCACTTGAGGTGCAGCTTCCGTTCATAGCTTATTTTTCCACAGAGCCGAAGATCGTGCCAATTGCAGTCATGTCAGCTTCTCTTGAAGAATGCCGTTTGTTAGGAGAAGGGATTGCAAAATCAATAAAAGAGGTTAATTACGCCGCTGTTATAGTTGCAAGTTCTGATATGAGCCATTATGTGCCTGATGATGTTGCAAGACAGAAAGACAAAAAAGCGATAGAAATGATTAAGTCACTGAACCCTGAAGGACTTTATACAGTTGT
>JASEGS010000055.1:0-230 GCA_030017995.1 Thermodesulfovibrionales bacterium | reverse complement strand
GGAGAGGATTTCCATGTGCGGCTATCTGCCGGCAGCAGTGATGCTCTTTGCGGCAAAGGCGCTCGGAGCTATTGAGGCAAGGCTCGTAAAATACTCCACATCAGGCGAAGTCAGCGGAGACTATGACCAAGTAGTGGGTTACGCAGGCATGATAGTGAAGTAGAGAAGCTGGCGGGGTGGACGGGGCTCGAACCCGCGACCTCCGACGTGACAGGCCGGCGTTCTAACCA
>JASEGS010000054.1 GCA_030017995.1 Thermodesulfovibrionales bacterium | reverse complement strand
GTCTGCCCCTAAATGATAACAAAAGGCTCTATACAGAAAATATGTTGAAAGAGATAGATCGCCTGAACCATCTGGTAGAAGATATTCTCAATTTCGCCCAAAATCCCACCTCCAGCGTAGAACCTACCGACATATCTCAAGTCCTGTCCCAGTGTATTTCCCTGGCCAGGTACAATTTCCCCGAAAAAGATGTTGAGGTTAAAGAAGCGCATCAACCCGGACTCCCCCTGATCCTGGCTGACCAGGAAAGATTAACCCAGGCCTTTCTGAACCTTTTGATCAATGCCTTTGAAGCCAGTCCTCCCGGGGGAAGGATAGGAGTCAAGAGTAAGGGATCAGAAGCCAGAAGTCAGAAGTCAGAAGTCAGAAATTTAATCGTCACTATCTCCGATAGCGGCCCTGGCATAACTCCTGAGGATTTGCCCAGGATATTCGATCCCTTCTACACCACCAAAGAGAAGGGCACGGGACTCGGGCTTTCCATTGCCCAAAATATCATCACTGCCTACGGCGGGAGTATTGAGGCAGAGAGTGTGCCGGGCCAGGGAGCCACATTCAGGGTAATATTACCGGTGGAAGGAGGCACAGAGGGGTAGAGGCACAATGGAAAAAATTCTTGTCGTTGACGATGACCAAACTATACGCCTCGTTTTAACCGAGGCTT
>JASEGS010000053.1 GCA_030017995.1 Thermodesulfovibrionales bacterium | reverse complement strand
AGCGGTTTATGGAAGATTTTTTCAAGGGCAAGATGGGACAATTTTTTACCCCAAGAGAAATCATCAGATTTTGTGTTGAGATAATGAACCCACAACGAGGCGACTTAGTGCTTGACCCCGCTTGCGGTAGCGGGGGTTTCTTGCTTAATTCCCTGGACAAAGTAAAGGACTACGCTGAGAAAAACTACGACGAGTGGGAAGCTAAAGAATACTGGCATAGCTTTGCGATGAACAACCTCTACGGCATTGAGATAAACGACCAGATAGCCAGAATTTGCAAAATGAACATGATTATCCACGACGACGGGCATACCAATATCATCAGCACGGACAGCCTGAGTGATTTTGATGAAATAGCCACTACTCAAAAACGCATTGACTTTGGCAAAAACAGGTTTGACCTTATTCTGACCAATCCCCCTTTTGGGGCAGTCGTTAAATCTACCGAGAAAAACTACCTTGACCACTATGAGCTTGGCAAGGGCAAGAAAAATCAAAAAACAGAAATCTTGTTTATTGAGCGTTGTGTGAACTTTGTCAAACCAAAAACAGGCAGGATAGCCATAGTCTTACCCGACGGCATACTTACTAATTCATCATTGCAAGCTGTAAGGGATTTTATAATGGATAAGTGCCAGATTGAAGCGATTGTCTCCCTTCCTCAATTTGCTTTTGCCCACTTCGGGGCAGGTGTTAAATCCTCATTAGTTTTCC
>JASEGS010000052.1 GCA_030017995.1 Thermodesulfovibrionales bacterium | reverse complement strand
TTCAGAGCTATGGGGATCTCGACAAAGAAGTAACCAACTCCCTGCTTACAATATCCCATGCCAGCATTGACAGGCTTTTGAAGCCTGTCAGAGTAAAATACAAAGGTCGCGGTAGGTCTACAACAAAGCCTGGGACACTTTTAAGGAAGCAGATACCAATAAAGACAAATCAGTGGGATGAATCACGTCCCGGGTTTTTGGAGGCTGATACAGTAGCTCATTGCGGCACATCTATGGCCGGCATGTTTGCATTCACCATAGACTGCGTGGATATTGCTACAGGGTGGACCGAACAAAGAGCAGTATGGGGTAACGGGGAAACAGATGTGTTGGAATAAATCAAAGACATTGAGGCATCTCTGCCATTTCCGTTACGTGGATTTGACTGTGATAACGGAGGAGAATTCCTCAATTATCACCTTCTGAGGCACTTCACGGAGAGAAAACAACGGATTCAGTTTACCAGAAGCAGGGCGTATCATAAGGACGATAACTCACACGTGGAACAGAAAAACTGGACTCACGTAAGACAGTGGCTTGGGTATCATCGGTTCGATAATCCTGCTATCGTTCCTCTCCTTAACAAGCTCTACGCTACTGAATGGAGGTTGTTCCATAATTTCTTTTGCCCTTCGGTAAAACTTATCGCAAAAGAGCGGATTGCCTCAAAAACGATAAAACGCTATGATATTCCCAAGACACCTTATCAAAGAATTATGAATTCACCAGATATCCCTG
>JASEGS010000051.1 GCA_030017995.1 Thermodesulfovibrionales bacterium | reverse complement strand
ATTGAAAGTGCAATCAGGGAATTGGTAAAAAATTGCGGTGGCATTGTTTTGAGACCAAATAATCTTGGCGGATATGATCGCCTCACTCTTCGCCAATTATTGAACGGACAAGGCGAAATTATTGAAAAAGTTTTTGCCGGAATGGGGCAGAATATGGCTTTTTATTTCAGATTGGTGCTAACGGAAAAATTGGGAATGAATTTGAGAAACGATTTTGCTCATGGTTTTGGCAAAAAGAAATTTTTTACAAGAGATGTGTCAGACCGACTTTTTCATGTTATGATATGCTTATCGCTTGTGAAAAAGCGGGAAGAAAATAAATAGCGGCGCGCCAGCTAACGCTGGCACAAATTCCGTCGGCGTCCAAAGCGAGGGCGAGGCGAAAGTTTTGCGAAATCGTCTAATGTGGTGTTTGTTGGAAAAAGTCAGAACCCATTTTGAACAAAATCCCGACTGATTGCCGCGCTTCGCGCGGCAGAACCAAAACTGAACATTCGGGCGGGCAAAAAGGAAGGGTTGGGGGGAAGGAATTTTTGCCCGCCCTCGCTTTCCGATTCCGATTTTTCCGCCGCCGCCGAATTTCGTTTGATTAAATTCATTTTATTTGGTAGTATATCAATGGAGGTAATAATCATGCTTACTATAATACTATCAAAACTTTACTAATATGACAAGTGGAAAAATAATCAGTGAAAATATAAAGAAAGTACGGGCTAAACTTGGTTTAACACAAGACGACTTAG
>JASEGS010000050.1 GCA_030017995.1 Thermodesulfovibrionales bacterium | reverse complement strand
ATTACCGCAATGTGAGAGAGATTTTTTAAAGGAGCAAAAACAGCCATCCTTGTGCCAAGCACAATATTGCACTGCCCTGAAATAATTTTCTCGATGGTCTCAGAACGCTGTCCCTTATTTAAACCGCTATGCAGTATGCATAATTTTTCGCCTGCTATTTCCCTGATTATCGGTTCTATGTGACTTATATTTACGATTTCGGGAACAAGGATTATCGCATTTTCCTTTGGCTCAAGAATTTTTGAGATGAACGCGGTTTCATATTCCGATGACGGCGCGTGAAGCAGGAATGTTTTGTAATCTTTTTTGGAGATTAATTCAATGACTTCTGAGAGGATTTCTTCGCTGATTTCGGTAAAAAGTATCTGTTCTGACTTCTGACTTCTGACTTCTGACCTCTGACTTTTCCTTGCCTTTACCTTTTTAAACGCCTCCTGCGGCAGAATGTTTTTAAGAACAACGCCTTTGTTTGCGATGTAATAATCAGCCATCCAGTCAAGGAGTTTCAGCATTGGAGGCTCAAGCAGAGACGCTTCGCCGTTGATATTGCTTATGCTTTTTATGTCGCCGGATATGGGCGCGGAGGATTTACCGAGGATAATTCCTTTTACTATCTGTTTTTTCAGAGGCGCCGAAACAAGCATTCCGGGATGAGCCTTATCAATCAGATGCTCAGGGCATTTATATGTCAAAGGGCCGAGATTGATCGGGAAAAGGACATCAAAAAATTCCATGCTAAATTTTAGCATAGAAGAG
>JASEGS010000004.1:70671-80842 GCA_030017995.1 Thermodesulfovibrionales bacterium | reverse complement strand
ATGCCTGTTGTCTGTTTCGTATTCTACATGGGCTGTTGCTATGGTGATTCCTCTTGCCCTTTCTTCAGGGGCGTTGTCTATCTGGTCATATGCCCTGAATTGTGCCTGCCCTTTTATTGCGAGCACTTTTGTTATTGCTGCTGTCAGTGTTGTCTTTCCGTGGTCTACGTGTCCTATCGTTCCTACGTTGACATGCGGTTTCGTTCTCTCAAATTTTGCCTTAGCCATATATCCTCCTGCATTACAATTTACGATCTTAGATTTATGACCTTGAGACTCTTTAAAAATCATAAATCAGCAATCAGCAATATTCGCCAGAGCCCATGACCGGAATCGAACCGGTGACCTCTTCCTTACCAAGGAAGTGCTCTGCCGACTGAGCTACATGGGCACAAGCGGGAAACGGGATTCGAACCCGCGACCCTCAGCTTGGAAGGCTGACGCTCTACCACTGAGCTACTCCCGCACGTCTTAAAATTTCAAATTGCGATTTTGCTTTGCAAAATTCGCTGGTGGAGAGGGGAGGATTCGAACCTCCGTAGGCAGAGCCAACGGGTTTACAGCCCGTCCCCTTTGGCCACTCGGGTACCTCTCCGAAAACATGGAGCCACCGAAGGGATTCGAACCCCCGACCTGATGATTACAAATCAACTGCTCTACCAACTGAGCTACGGTGGCGATAACTTATTAATATAAGGGAGATATTATAAACTTGTCAATCTCAAAATTTCAAGATAATCCATAAAATTATAAATTCTATGGTTTCCGAGTATCATAGGAGCAAACCCTGAGCTGTGCTGGAGGAAATTTTAAACTTAATGATTAACTTCTTGTATAAGGCAGGAGTCCTCCCTTCAGGATCAATTCTCTTTCTCTGTCATTGAGACTGGGGACCGCTTCAAAGATATATTCCTGCGTAAGATTTTCAATGATAAAGGACTGTCCGCTTTTGACTGACTCAATGACATTCCTCAACAAAAGCCTGTCGCCTTTCTGTATTTTTTCATAATCCAGCGCTGACTTAAACACCAGCGGCAGGACGCCGAAGTTTATCAGATTTGCCCTGTGTATTCTCGCAAAGGACTTTGCAACAACAGCCTGTACTCCCAAATACATTGGCGCAATGGCTGCATGTTCACGCGATGAACCCTGTCCATAGTTTTCGCCGCCTATTATTATGCTGCCTCCCTTTTGCTTTGCCTCGATTGCGCGCTTGCTGAATGTTCTGTCAATGTTTTCAAAAACAAATTCAGAGATGGCCGGTATGTTTGATCTAAAAGGCAAAACCTTTGAACCCGCAGGCATAATGTCGTCGGTTGTAATATTGTCGCCAAGCTTTAACAATACATCTGCCTCTATCTCATTCATCAGCGGTTCTTTTACAGGAACCTCTTTTATATTAGGTCCTTTTATTATCTTCACATCCTTTGTATCAGATTTGGGAGTAACAATAAGGTTGTCGTTAATAAGAAATTTCTCCGGCTCTTTCATTTCATTTAACAACTCTTGAGCTCTTAAACCTTTGAACTCTTCAAAATCCCTCGGATCGATAATTTTCCCAATGACTGCCATAACAACACAGGCAATCGGGTTTGTGAGATATACAAAGGCGTCCTTTGTGCCAGACCTGCCCTGAAAGTTTCTGTTATAAGACCTTATGGATACATGTCCTGTTGCCGGTGCGCCGCCCATGCCGATACACGGACCGCATGATGCCTCCAGTATCCTTGCGCCGGCAGCTATCATATCAGCTATAAGCCCTTCTCTTGAAAGCATTTCATAGACCTGTTTTGAACCGGGGTTTATCAGAAGATTCACATGCTCAGGTATAGTATTGCCTCTCAAAATGGATGCAACAGCCCTCATTGCCTGATATGATGAGTTTGTGCAGCTTCCTATGCAGACCTGATTTACTCTCTTGCCTATAATCTCTCTGATCGCCACAACATTATCCGGACTGTGAGGCTGGGCAATCATTGGCTCCACCTTGCTGAGATCAAGCTCGATAATGTCAGAGTATTCTGCATCCTCGTCAGCCTGCAGCTTAATCCAGTCCCTTTGTCTTCCCTGTGCCTTCAGATATAAAAGCGTATTTTCATCACTCGGAAATATTGATGTGGTTGCGCCTAATTCAGCCCCCATATTTGTGATTGTTGCTCTCTCTGTAACATTGAGGTATTTTACTCCTTCGCCGCTGTATTCCAGTATCTTGCCAACGCCGCCTTTCACGCTGAGCATCTTCAGAAGCGTCAGTATGACATCCATAGCAGTAACCCATGGCCTCTGGAGTTTTCCAGTTAGTCTAATCAGCACGACCTTCGGCATATTTATTTCAAATGCAGCGCCTGCCATAACAGTGGCAGCCTCAAGACCTCCAACGCCTATGGCTATCATGCCCATTCCACCGCCAGTTGGGGTGTGGCTATCTGTACCGAGGGTAATCTTTCCCGGAGTCGCAAATCTTTCAAGATGCACCTGATGACAGATGCCGTTTCCCGGTTTTGAGAAATATGCGCCAAACCTTGCTGCGGCAGTCTGCAGAAACAGGTGGTCATCAGCGTTCATAAAGTTTGACTGAAGCATATTGTGGTCAACATAGGATACTGCAAGAGGAACTTTTACCCTCTCAATTCCTATTGCCTCAAACTCAAGCCATGCCATTGTTCCAGTTGCATCCTGAGTATAAACCTGATCCACCTTTAATCCCAGAAGGCTTCCCTCCTTTACATCTCCGGATGCCTTATGAGATTCAAATATCTTCTGCACTATGTTATTTCCCATGTTCTCCTCATATTTTTATTGTGTTTACAGATTAAGCTTTTTTCTACTGCGCATAAGAGGCAGCAGTCTTTCGGCAAAATTAAACTACCATAGCGGTCATTTATATCTTTAATTGTCACCACACCTTACGCATCATTTAAGCGCTGGCTTTCAAGATATTTTATGTTATTAATTACACTGTCATATTCAGATGCCATAACCACTCATGCCAACATAGATGCTGCTTTTTAAGACTATCCGTGAATTTTGCCTGCAAGACCACTGCCTCTTATGCTTGTTCTTTATAGTTTATAGTCTTTTTGACTTTATCTTGGTTATTATGTTAAAAAAAAGTTAAAAAATCAATCAAAAAGGGGGTTCAATGCATCTTTTCCAGCACAAAAATGGAGAGCTATACGCAGAAAATGTGCCTGTTAAAAAATTAGTTCAGGAATTTGGAACGCCGCTGTATATTTACAGTTACAACACCCTTTTAAGGCATTTCAAGGCATATGATGAAGCCTTTGATGCATTTCCCCATATTATCTGTTTTGCGCTGAAGGCAAATTCCAACAAAGCCATTTTAAATTTATTCAGCCGCAATGGCGGAGGCGCTGACGTTGTCTCCGGCGGGGAACTGTTCAGGGCATTAAAGGCAGGCATAAGGCCTGAAAAAATAGTCTATGCAGGAGTAGGAAAGACAGAACAAGAGATAAAGTCCGCTCTGAAAAGCAAAATATTGATGTTCAACGTAGAGTCAGAAGATGAGCTAAAAGAGATAAACAGGGTAGCAGGAGAGATTAAAACGAAAGCGCCCATTGCCTTAAGGATAAATCCTGATATAGACCCGGAGACGCATCCTTACATCTCTACAGGTTTAAAACAGCACAAATTCGGCATCCCCATCGAAGATGCACTTGAACATTATAGACTTGCCAATAGTCTAAAAAATATCAAGGTTATCGGGATTCATAAGCACATAGGCTCACAACTCACAAAAATATCTCCATTCGTTGATGCATTAAAAAGAATATTACTGCTTGTTGAAGAACTCACAAAACAGGGGATTAATATCGATTATCTGGATATAGGCGGAGGTCTCGGCATTACTTACAGAGACGAAACTCCTCCGGATCCTAAACAACTTGCAAAAAATATCCTGCCATTGTTAAAAGGAAGAAAATTAACATTAATAATGGAGCCCGGCAGGTCTATTGCAGGGAATGCAGGAATTCTGGTCACAAAGACCCTCTATCTCAAAAAGGGGCAGGGGAAGGAGTTTGTCATTGTTGACGCCGGGATGAACGACCTCATGAGGCCTTCACTTTACGGCGCATATCACCACATTCAGCCTGTTGTAAAAAGCCGCAGGGGCAAGATAGTGGCAGATGTAGTGGGCCCTATTTGTGAATCAGGTGATTTCTTAGCAAAGGACAGAGAGATAACAATGATATATAAAGGTGAGTATTTAGCTGTTATGAGCGCCGGCGCTTATGGCTTTACAATGTCTTCAAATTACAATAGCCGCCCCGGGATAGCAGAGGTGATGGTAAAAGGCAGGGAATACTCATTAATCCGCAAACGGGGAACATACAATGACCTCATCAGAGGAGAAATCCTGCCGGAGTTCATGTAGCCATGGAAATACGATTCACTAAAATGCACGGGCTCGGAAATGACTTTATAGTAATAGATACGAGAGTTGAAGGAGCAGGGCTCCGTAGTCAGAAGTTGGAAGAATTAAGCAAAAAGCTCTGCCACAGGAGGTTTGGCATAGGGGCAGATCAGATGTTATTGCTTTATCCGTCAGAAACAGCAGATTTCAGGATGAGGATATTCAATGCTGACGGCAGCGAAGTTGAGATGTGCGGAAACGGTATCAGGTGCTTTGCAAAATACATATGGGACAGAAAACTTTCAGACAAAGATGTGCTCATGATCGAGACCATTGCAGGCATAATAAAGCCTGCTAAAAGCAGAAAGAATTCAGATGAACTGCTTGTTAAGGTTGATATGGGAGAGCCGATATTTGAGCCTGAGAAGATACCTGTGAATATAAGTCAGCAATCAGAAGAAAAAATTATTGACTATCCGCTGAAGATTAATGACAGGGAATTCAAAATTACCTGCGTATCCATGGGCAATCCTCATGCTGTGATATTTCTAAATGACGATATATCAGGGTTCTCTGTCTCGGATTATGGTCAGGTTATAGAAAACCATCCTATTTTTCCAAAGAAGGCCAATGTAGAATTTGTAAATGTTAATAATAGAAATGAAGTCTCCATGAGGGTATGGGAGAGAGGCTCAGGGGAGACAATGGCGTGCGGAACTGGCGCATCTGCAGCCGGCGTGGCAGCAATGCTGAAAGGATTAACAGAAAAAAAGGTCACAGTGCATCTCTCAGGAGGAGACCTCTTGATTGAATGGGCTGAAGATAAACATGTTTATATGACAGGCCCTGCAGTGGAAACCTTTGAAGGAAAGATAAAAGTTTGATAATATTTGCTAAATTAGAGTAAAGTTTGCAATCACAGGAGGAGGGTATGTTTAAAGGTTCAATAGTAGCAATCGTAACGCCTTTTAAAAACAACAGATTCGATGAAAAGGCGTATGGCGACTTAATTGAATGGCATATATCACAAGGGACGCACGGTATTGTGCCATGCGGCACAACAGGAGAGGCGTCAACGCTGGATTATGAAGAACATTACAGAGTTATCGAAGTCGCTATAAAGGCTGCGAACAAACGAATCCCGGTCATTGCAGGAACAGGCGCCAATTCAACGGACGAGGCAATAGAAATAACAAAGAAGGCAAAGGAACTTGGCGCTGATGGAGCCCTTATTGTCACACCTTATTACAACAAACCTACGCAGGAAGGGCTTTACAGGCATTACAAGGCAGTTGCAGAGGCAGTAGACATCCCGATAGTGCTTTATAATGTGCCCGGCAGGACAGCAGTAAATATGCTTCCTGCAACAGTGGCAAGATTAACTGAATGTAAAAATATAGTAGCAATAAAAGAAGCTACCGGCGATATGAAACAGGCAAGCGAGTTAATAAGGCTATGCAGTGACAGAATGTCTGTAATTTCAGGAGATGACTTTACAAATCTGCCTTTACTATCACTCGGTGGGAAAGGCGCTATCTCTGTAACAGCAAATATATCGCCAAAGGACATGGCTGAAATGTTTAATGCATGGCAGGGAGGCGACATCACAAAGGCAAGGGAAATACATTACAGACTCGAACCCTTAAACACATCTATGTTCATTGAAACCAACCCGATACCTGTAAAAACAGCGCTGGCGCTGATGGGAAAGATAGAGGAGGAATTCAGACTTCCGCTATGCGAGATGTCCAAAGCAAACAAAGAGAAACTTCAAGGGGTTTTGAAAAATGCAGGAATCATTTAACAGAGGTCAGAAGTCAGAAGTCAGAAGACAGACAACAGGCTTAAAAAAAATAAAACAAAATTTCTTTATGTCTGTTTTCTGTGCTCTGTTTTCTGTGCTCTGTCTTTTGTCTTCTGACGCCTTTCCCCAGCCTCCGTCTCCTTTTGCAGTTGAAAAACTTTCCGGGCAAAAAGCCTCTGATTTCACTCTAAAAGATATGGCAGGCAATCCAGTATCTCTGTCTTCATTCAAAGGCAAAGTTGTATTGCTTAATTTCTGGGCTACATGGTGTCCTCCGTGCAAGGCAGAATTGCCGTCAATGAACAAATTGAACCAGTTGTTAAAAGGCAAAGGGCTTGTGATATTGGCTGTTTCAACAGACAGGGCAGTAATTGATGTCTCTAATTTTCTCAAAAAAAATCCGGTGAACTTCACTGTCATAGTTGACTATAATCTGAATGTTTCAAGGAACCTCTATAAGGTTTTCATGGTGCCAACAACCTTCCTTATAGATAAGAGGGGCGTCATTGCCGAGAAATATTTTGGTGAGCAGGACTGGGCAGAACCCGAGATAATCAAAACAATAGAGACATTGCTATAAAATCAATAACGATGACAAGCAACGAGCCTGCCGTTGAGGTTTTTTAATTCCGGCGTAGAGCTATCGCAAGGATCAAATTTCTCAGGACACCTCGGATGAAAAGAACATCCCAAAGGGATATTGACAGGGGTTGGCACATCAGTCATAAGTTTGGAGTTAGGTTTTTTTAGTTTAGATTCCTGACTCGCAACTCTTGCCTCCTTAACCCTAATCTTCGGCGCAGATGAAAGCAATAACTTCGTATAAGGGTGTTTCGGAGATGTAAACAAATCTTCTGTATCCGCCATCTCCACAATCTTCCCCATATACATCACAGCCACCTCATCGCTTATATAATGAACAACCTTAAGGTCATGGCTTATAAAGATCATGGATATGGCTGACTCCCTCTTTATATCCTGCAAGAGATTAAGTATCTGTGCCTGTATTGAAACATCAAGGGCAGAGAGAGGTTCGTCTGCAACAATAAGCTCAGGAGAGACAGTCAATGCCCTGGCTATGCATATCCTTTGCCTTTGCCCTCCACTGAATTCATGTGGATACCTGTTCAATGCATCTTCCGTCAGTCCCACCATTTTCAGCAAATGAACAACCTTATTTTTAATCTCATTTTTTGGCGCCAGCTTATGAATCTTGATAGGCTCAGAAAGTGTGTCTATAACCCTCATCCTCGGATTCAATGATGCAAATGGATCCTGAAAAACTATCTGTACAGACTGCCTGAACTCTTTGATTGCGTGCCTGTCAAAACCTGAAGTATTGTGTCCCTTGAAATATATATTCCCATCTGTGGGAGTGAGCAGTTTCAATATCATCCTTGCCACTGTCGACTTTCCGCAGCCGCTCTCACCAACAATGGCAAACACTTTATTTCTCTTTACAGCAAAGCTTACACCGTCAACAGCCTTCAGCCACTGCTTCGGCTGTCCTAATCCGGTCCTCAGAGGGAAATACTTTTTAATAGAATCTACTATTAATAGCTCATCACTCATCATTCGTTACTCTTCACTTTATTTTTATGCATCTTACAAAATGTCCTTTTGAAATCTCCGTCAGATCAGGTTCTGACAGCTTGCACTCATCAGATGCTAAACGGCATCTGTCAGAAAACTTGCAGCCTGCCGGAAGATTTTCAGGACCCGGGACAAAACCGGTTATCGGCTTTAAAGCGACACCCTTGGCCACTGGAAGTGATTTTAGAAGACCGAGGGTATATGGGTGCAGAGGATTCTGAAACAGTTCATCCACTGCTGTGAGTTCCATAATCCTGCCTGCATACATTATGGCGACCCTGTCAGCCTGTTCAGAGATTATGCTGAGATCATGTGTTATAAGCATAACAGCCATCTCTCTCTGCTTTCTCAAATCCTGAAGCAAATCCAATATCTGAGCCTGTATCGTCACATCAAGAGCAGTGGTCGGCTCATCAGCAATTAAGAGCTGCGGGTCACAAGCTATTGCCATAGCTATCATGACCCTCTGTCTCATCCCCCCTGACATCTGATGCGGATAGTCCTTTATCCGTAATTCTGGAGATGGTATCTTTACTGCCCTTAAAAGCTCGACAGTTTTGTCCATAGCTTCTTTTTTAGGCATATAGAAATGTGTGGTTAATGCTTCTGCAATCTGATATCCAACAGTCAACACAGGATTGAGGGATGTCATAGGTTCCTGAAAGATCATTGATATATCCTTGCCGCGAACTTGCCTCATCTCTTCTTCGCCGAGCTTTAAAAGGTTCAGGTTATTAAAAATAATCTCTCCTTCTGCAAAGGCATTGTTCGGAAGGATCCTCAGGATTGAGAGTGCGGTGAGACTTTTGCCGCAGCCACTCTCACCTACGAGACCAAAGATTTCTGCTTTTTTTATAAAGAATGAGAGGTCAGATACCACGTTCAGCGGACCTTTATCTGTCCTGAAAGACACTGAAAGGTTTTTTATATCCAAAAGACTCATTTCATTGCATGATAAGGTTTTGTCTGATTGCTTGTCAATATAACCGGTTAATTCAATGATTCTTTACTCTTACTATTTATCATTTACAATCCTGCTTATTGTCGTGTAATACAATCCAAGATAATCAGCAATCTCTTTGTGGCTGTATCCATATTCGTTAATCGCTTCTTTTATCCGTTTGTTCCTATCTTTTTTATTTAATAACATTCCTTTGTTGAGGATTTCTTTAAGTGCTGGCCTGTTTATATATCTCTGGCTTTTTGGTATTTCTTTAATATCCTTATGCTCTTTTATATACCCAATTAGCTTTTCTACAAAGTCCTCCCTCCCAAGGATGCTCTGCCCTTTTACTTCTTCCCATATCCCTTTGTCTCCTGTCCCTGCTTGTACAAACTCTCTGTATTTCTTCTCTGCTATCAGCTTCTTCTGTGCAAATTGCCTTAATATCCAGTCTGTTGTTAAACAAGGGTGTGGTTTGCTTTTCCCGGCAGTTGCACAATAGCTGCTCCACTTCCAATCCTCAATTCTCTTTATAGTTTTTGCCCTAATAGGGTTCAATACTACATATCGGCAAACCTCCAGTAAATGACTTTCTTTTTGAATAAGTATTGCTTTATATCTGCCTTGAAATATGTGACCAATTCTGTTGTGCCTTTTGTTAAAGGTTTGGGTGTATACTCCATTTAATTGCCTCATCCCTTTTGAAAGGTTGCCATCAGGGGTTTCTATTACAAGATGGTAATGGTTGTCCATAAGACAATATGTATGGCATATCCAGTTGTATTTGTTGTTTGTCTTATGAAGTGTGTCAATAAATATTTCGCGGTCTGTGTCGTCTTTAAATATGGGCTTCCTTTCATTGCCCCGTGTTGTAATGTGATATAATGCTCCTTCATATTCTATCCTTAACGGTCTCGCCATGGAATATAGTATATCTATCTAAATATAAAATAGCAAGAGTAAAGACCTGACCCCCCTATTTTCTATATTTTGGAGGTTAAAAAGTGGAACTGAAAAACCTGTCTTATAATTGGTGTGACGCAACGGAGGAAGAGTTCGTTATGCCAAAAAAGAAAGTGCTGTTAAAAGAAGGTGAGGAGAGCTTCGGCAGAAGATTTGCTCACCTACGACAGGCAGCAGGATACTCCCAGAGGGAGCTTGCAGCCGAACTTGGCATTTCCTATAGAATGGTAGCTTACTATGAAACTGAAGCGGCACGTCTTCCGACACACCTATTGCCGCAACTGGCTAAAGTGCTCGGCGTTTCGACCGATCAACTGCTTGGCGTTAAAGAGGTGAAGGGCAACGGTAAACGCCATGACAACCGTCTATGGAGAAGAATCAGCCAAGTCGAGAAACTTCCTACTCCGCAACGTGAGCAGATCGTTCAAATCCTCGATGCGTTCTTAGAAAGGGAGAAGCTGAAGAGGGGGTGAGGGTTACCTTTTCTTCCGTC
>JASEGS010000004.1:62092-70572 GCA_030017995.1 Thermodesulfovibrionales bacterium | reverse complement strand
CTTTTCTTCCGTCGGTTTTATGTCCAATAAATCTGTCGTACCACCGCCGCCCAAGGCTCGGCTTGTTGCCTGCTGTTGGTCAGAAAGAGAATAATCTTTGTGCTTCTTAGGTGGATTCCATAGAGCATAAATCAGGAACAGCGATAACAGGCCGATCCCAAAAACCGGCAAGAGATTCTTACCTAAAACTATCATGATGATAGAGAAAAGAAAGGTTGCCACTGCAATGATTATAAGAACAACTCGTTTTATGACAGCCTCCTTCGAAGCAGATCACCGAGAAAACCGCCAAAGGCTGCAAAAAGAGTTGAAACAATTCCGAGATAGAAGAAGGCTCTTGTCGTATTAAGAAAATGTTCTCTAAACCCTTCAAGCTGTAATTTAAAAATCCAGTTAAAAATGAATACCCACATAAAATAAACTATGTAGCTTATCGAACCATAAACCCAACCTCTATGCCTTTTTATAACTATGGAGACAATAATGCCTAAGATAAACGGAGCAACTGAAGCCAACAATAAAAGCTCCAGAAATTTAAACGATTCATTCACATTCTCAAATAGCTTATGAAGCAAAAGACTAAAAATCCAATAGGCAAGACTTCCAAGAACAATTATCTGCCAATTCTTTTTCATTGTAGCTTCTTCGTAGAGAACCTAATAACCTTGCTGCCAATAATATTTTTTCTCAGGAGGGCATTTTTCCTTTTTACATGCATCTATACAGCTATTATATTTGTTATATGCCGTCTGCTTACAGTCTGTATTCCATTGTCTCGCAGGCTCAGCATTTCGAGGATCATGTAAATAGTTTGCACTCCATGCAATGTTACACCAGAGAATGTCATTAAATAAAACTAAATAACATTTTGTTTCACACCAATCTCCAGGTAGCGGCGGAGGCCAATTATTAGTTGTGGGATTAGTGATGATTGGGTTTGCAGCAGCTAATCCCATCGGATCGATTTTATTGACCGGATTATTTCCTACATACGCGTACAGGTTTATTCCTCCCACCAGCCTTATCGGATCCTCGCTTATAAACCTCTGCAACTCAGGGGAGTAATATCTCGCTCTGTAATAATACAGCCCCGTCCCGTCATTTTCTCTGCCGGTATATTGAAACGGATTATCGGAAGATTCGCCTGAAACCGTAACGTTGCCAAACGGGTCATACGTGTATGTCGTCTTTAAAACTCCGGTGTCGTCGGTTAAACCGATAACCGAGCCTAATGCATCAGTTACATAATGCCGGATTGTTGAGCCTTTGATGCGGGTAAGCGGCTCATCGATATTCAGGGTGCGGATATAATTCGCAGTTGCTGCTCCGCTTTGGTTTTTCTCCTGAATTATATCCATGCCATCGTATAAGTATTTTGTTGTTGTTCCGTTTATCGTCTTTTCAATCCTTCTGCCAACAGCATCATATTTGAAAGAAGCTGTCAGCACAGAGCAATCAGCTTTAAAGCCGTTGATACCCGTCATCCTGTTTCTAACATCCCATGTATAATTCGTTGTTCCGCAACTATTTGTAACTGATGTCATATTGCCATTCGCATCATACGTCATATTCTTTGCTGAACTGCTTGCAGGCGTAAACGTCAACATTTCATTTGCATTATCATATGAGGCTTCGGTTACTCCGTCTCTCAACGGCTGTGTTGTATTCCTTGTGAATTTCGTCCTGTTGCTGTTTTCATCGTATTCGTAAATAAGGGTCTCTATCTGAGCGGAAGGGCCTTGTTGGAGCATGCTTAATAATCTGTTGGCAGTGTCATAGCCGTATGTTGTTGTTACGTATTTGTTTTTTGATGAGGTCGGGATTTTAAGAGTTGTACGCCTGCTTGCATTGTCATAGGTCAAAGGATATGTCTTTGTGGAGTTGCCTATCTTTTGGCTGATTGATGTCATCCTTCCAGAAGCATCATATACATACTTCACAGCATTCTGCCCTCCGACTGTCATTGATAATCTTCTTCCGAGTTTGTCATATGTGTAATCTATTGTCCCAAGAGGGGTTGTCTCTTTGGCTATCCTGTCCATGCCCCTGCCTGAACAAGAGGTGCAGCCAAAATCATTGTAAAGATAATCTATATAGCCGGATACTGAGTCGTTTATGTAATCAACCCTGCCTGCCGCATCATAGGTGTATTCTGTGAATGAATTGTCATGATAGGTTATCTTTTTCAGTCTGTTCATAAGGTCGTATTGATTGAATGTTGTTGTCTGTCCTTTTCTGTCTGTCATTGTTTTGAGGTTGTCGCTTGTGTCATATGTGTATGTCTCTTCTCTTCCCAACTGGTCTGTCATTTTTGTGATTCTGTCTCTTTCGTCATATTCATATCTTATCATGTTGTTCTTTGGGTCTATCAGCATTGCGAGGCTACCTCTTAAATCATAGAAATACCTCGTCAAGCCGTCAAGAGGGTCTGTAACTCCTGAAATCCTGCCCATAACATCATAATTATAATACGTGCTTTTGCCTTTTGCATCTGTTATTTTTTCCTGCATCCCGAGGTTGTTGTAGGATATAGAAAATGTGTTTCCCAGCGGGTCTGTTATAGCTGTAAGTTCTGAGGGTTTGCTGGTGTTTTCATAAAATAGTGTTGTCGTATTATTATTCGGGTCTGTGATGCTTACCGGCATTCCGTAGGTGTTGTAGTTTATTGTTGTGGTATTTAACAGAGGGTCTTTTATAACTGCCTTTGTGACTTTGCTGCCGCTGAATGTGTATGTTATTGTGGTTGATTTTCCGAGTGCATCGGTGATCTTTGTGGGAAGGCCATAGGTTGATTCATATTCATAAGATGTCACATTGCCGAGGTTGTCTGTAACAGTCTTTGTGAGGCCGTTTGTGTAATATGTATAGCTCATCTTTCTGCCCAATGGGTCTGTAACTGACTTCAGAAGGTTTGTGCCGGCCTCTCTGTCATATGTTGTTGCGCCGTCAGGCGTTGTCTTTTTTACTACGTATTTGTCTCTATACGCGCCTGAGTCATCTATAAATCTCCAGGTGGCTGTTGCGCTGTTTGGAAAGGTCATGGAACCTTCTGTTATATTCCCTCCTGCAGTTGTATAGCTGAATGTGTATATGCCGCCGTCTATATGGGTCTGCTTTATAACCTTATTGCTTGAATCGTATTCATTTAAGACCTCGCGGATGCCTTTTTCATTGATAATTTCGGACATCCTTCCGGATGAGTCATGCCCGTATTGAATCGAGCCACCATCGGGATATTCCGCTTTCAGGAGCCTGGGATATGAATTATATGTGTCATAGGTGTATTTTAGTGTCCTTCCAGTGTGGTCGGTTATAGAGTCTGTCTTATGAAAATTGCCTGTATAAGATTGGTTGAATATAATTGTCCTTCCCTCTGCCGTTGTTATTGACTGAATATAGCCTCCCTCAAAATCAGAACGCCTCGTCAATGTCAGCTTATTCCCGTTTCTGTCTGCTATTTCTATCAGCTTTCCGTTTGAGTCGAATTTATATGTCCAGCCGTCCCTCGTCCTCAATGCTCTGGAATTGTCTGCGTTTTTTGTAACTACATCACCCCTCGTTGAAGGGTCTGTTGTGTTGATGAATGTGCCGTCAGGTTGTTTCGGGAATCTATACTGATAATTTCCGGGCTTGATCAAGAGATACATTGTGGGGTTGCTGTTATTTATATTTCCGCTGCCGTCGTATGCGCCCAACCACCAGTCATATTCAAAATATGTGTTTCTGCCGAACGCTCCCACAGGTTCATTATTGTTTTTATCCTTGCTCGTGTAATACCTCTTGATATTCACAGGGATTATACCCGGTATATGAAGGTCTGTTTTTTCATGGATGAAATACCCTGTTGCAAGGTCAACAGGGTCTGCTGCTTGACCGTTGCAAGTGTCAGGCCCTGTTGAATCTGTATTGGAACTCGTCCCTCCCCATGTTGTTGCCCCGCAGCAGAATTTGGGAATGCCGACACCGGGGTCTGAGACTATATGCATGCCGTCTGGAGTAACAGTGCCTGTTCCGGCTATTGCCCAGTCATTCGGAGCTTCATCTTCATTCGGAGATTCGTCATAATACCAAAGGACAGCTTTCTCGCCAGGAAGGAGTTCAAGGTCATTCTTTGCCCTGATAGGAATTGGTATATACCGGAGTACCACCGCCTATCTTGTCAAAATAGAACATATAGACTGTTCGTGCATTTGCATTTTCAGGCAAGGGCTTTACAGGAAGCCTGTCCGCTGGAACTGTCCTGACTGAGACTTTAACATTCGGTTTGTTATCCCAGCCGATGATATTCACACCCTTTGGAATCCTCAGCTCAAAGCCGGGGACTTCAGGGTCACTCAGGATTGTATCTTCAGCGGGGTTTATATCCTTGAAGTTGTAATTTTTTTGTTTGTGAAGGTATATCTAAAAAGGCATATCGTTTATCGTATCCGGCTCGATGTTTATAGTAAGCGGGATTGTGGGGTAGCGGCTGTCCTGCTCTATTGCTGTTGAGCCGTGTATCACAATGATTTGTTTGCCTGACGGAGCATTGTTCAATATAAAATATCCGTCCGAATCGGTTACGGAACTGATGTTTTTTATCTTGACTGTTACGCCTTCTACAGGCTGTTTTTCGGTATTCAGAATTCTGCCAATCAATGTTCCGGGCGCGCCGGCTGATTCACTTTTCGCTGTGCCTTCATTTTTTGCATTGGGAGTTTGTGATTGATTCTCAACTACATTCAGAAAAACCACATTTGACGTAAATGTTATGAGTGAAGGGTTTATTACTGTTACAGGATATTTAGCAGGGGTCTTTATATCAGTGAGGTCAGCAGTTGCCTCAAGGAGTATGCTGCTGATGAATTTGGTTTTGAGGTTTTTGCCGTTAAGGTTGACTATAGAGTTAGGAAGAAAGTTTTTGCCTCTGATCTTTATTTCATTTTTGTATGTTAACGTTACCGTGTCCGGAGTTATGGATTCTATCTTGGGCATAGGGTTCATTATCCTGAACATAAGACTGTTCGATAAGCCGCCCGCGGGAGGAGGGTTCTGCACTGCAACAGGGACTTCTCCGGGCGATGAAAGCTCTGCTGAAGGTATATATGCCAGAAGATTATAATTGTCTTCAAACATGGAGTTGACATCCTTTAGATTGAATCTGACCTTTGAATCCCTTATGAATTTTGAGCCTCTTATGGAAAGCGCAATCCCAGAGCTTCCAGCGTCGCTGCTTTCGGGAATGAGTTTTTCTATTGAAGGAACAGGGTTTTCGAGCTGTATAACGGCGATACCGCGTTTGTGTGAAATAAGGGCTGAATTCCCGGATGGATCTACAGCAACGGCATAAGGCTCATCAAGAATTTGGATTTTGTCTAAGATGTTCATTTGCTCTAAAGAAACAAAGGTTACACTGTTTCCTGATTTGTCTGTTAAAACCGCAATATGAGTTGAAGGATTTATGCCGATGCCGGATGCCCCCGATATGATCGGGACAGGCGGATTCCAGATGCCGGATTTTATTGGTTCTAATGTCTCAGTATTATAAATCGATAATCCTTCTTTTCCTTCGATTATCACCGCGAGATAGTTGAGGGTATAGTCTATTGCCATGCCGATGATTTTGCCGGACAGGGATGTTTCTTTGATATTGTTCCCAGTCTCCAAGTCCATAGCCGCAAGGCAGGAGCCGCTTCCAATGTACAGGATATTGCTTGCATTATTGGTTGAGATTGCTAAAATGGATTCCGGATCGGGTCCGGAATGACAGACAGCAGAGCCTGTCTTTATAAGGCTTCCGGTTTCGATATCGATGAAATGGAGAGCGCCTTCTTTTGAAGAGACAATAGCAAGGTTTCTTTTAGAATCGATTGCAACGCCGGTTGGGACTGCTTTAAGGGATATTTTATTTATGACGATCGATGCGGGGACATCGATGATATAAAGGGCTTTTCCTGAACTGCTTACGGCTGCGGCAATGCCTGTATCCGGGTTTACGGAAATGGCGTCGATTTTGTCTTCTACATAAATATTGCCGGTAATCGCCGTCTCGTATGCCGCAGCGCTGCCGCAAAGCAGAAGGCTGAAAAGGAGTAGCAGAACAACGCCCTTTGTTTTCATCATTGGCACCCTCATCTGTTTATTTCAAAAGCCCTGCCAGAATAAGTTCCTTTGACTTTATCTCTTTGCCTGATTCTGTTATGTAAACCGTTTCCGATTCTTTTCCTGTTGTCGATGCGACTCTTACTTTCTCAATCTTTTCGCCTTCATAGTACATTGCTGTCTGAAGTGTGTATGTTGCTTGCGCTGTTATCACATTCGAATATTGGGTTGATAGATTCACATTTGCCGAGCCGGTTGAGGATTCGAGGACTCCGCTTAAGGTTGTATTTACATTTGTCGCGCTGCCGTATTGAGGAATGACCGATACTGTTACTGTTGTGCCTACAGGTATATATGCTGCTGAGATATTAACCGCTACAGGATTTGTTGTTGTGTTCGGAAGCATTATGTCCGGCTGTGAGTAAGAGCCGGTGGGATTTGCTGGCACACTTGCGCCTGCAATGGATGTTATCCTGAGTATTGGTTCATTGGCAGGGAAAACACTTCCGGGTAATCCATAAGTATAAGGTGGATTTGTGCCAGGGAACAAAATTATTTGAGTATGCCTCAAGCCTGATTCGACCGGCACCCCCTGGACTGGCAGTAGTCGTATAAGCTCCCTTAGCAGAAATAGTCCCGTTACCGGATATTGTGTTTGCAATGAGTTTTATTGCACCACCGCTTCCGCCGCCGGAGGGGTTATAACATTCCCCGCCATTTGCTCTTAAAGTCCCAGTCAATATAATCGAGCCTGAAGACGCTATTAGTAAAGCGCCGCCGCCACCACCACCACCGTATGCTGAAGACGCAGCACTCCCTCCTCCTCCCGAACCACCTATAAGCGGACTTATAAGCGCATTTCCATAAGCCAACCCCCCGCCGTTTCCGCATCCGTTATAATTACTGCCATTTGCCCCATAGCCTCCTCCTCCTCCATATAAACAGCCGGTTGTGCCTCCTTTCCCACCACCGGGACCTAAGCCATTTCCTGCTGGTATTTGTGATGCCGCGCCGTTTCCGCCATTGTATCCTCCAGGGCCTCCAGAGCCCGGAACTGTTCCGCTTGCTGCTCCGCCGTCAACGCTCACGATACCTGCTATTGACACATCCCCAGTTGCAAGGATATAAACCGGCGTATTGGCTGCATTCTTTTTGAAGGTGACTGTTACGCCTGAGGGGATATTGACTGTTGTATAGTTCAAGACGCCGTCAGCAGGAAGTGTAACTTCTGTATTTGCTGTTGGGTTGAACGCGCCGTCTGCGCCTGTGCTGCCGCTGACAAAGGCAGCATGGGCTTTGGCTGTTAAAGAAAGCGACAAGATTATTAATAATAAATACATCTTTTTCATAAGAAACCTCCTGTATGTTTTGTAAATTTTGTGCATTTCTATACCCCTTCACCCTAACCCTCTCCCGCAAGGTGAGAGGGAATTTGCTTCTATGGACTTATCTTTGCGCTTACAGGCAAAGACACGGTTGTCGAACTCCCCATCGGCTGATCTACATAAACGCTAACAGGCAAAGCCGTTGTAGTTGAATTCCCCAAAGGCGGTTCGATATAAACGCTTACAGCTGTTGTCCTGCTTATAAAATCCTCAACTGTTTCCGGATTTTTAACTAAAACAAATGAACTCGCATTTCCAGATTTTATAAAACTCGAGCCTGCCTTTATCGCATTGACCGCAAACCCGGCATATCCTGTAGATGGAATTGTCAGCGATTTTGGGGCGGATACAATCGCCGGATTGCTGTTATTTATCGTAATAGTTACATCCCTCCCAATATTCGGGATAATGCTCGCTGTAATATCTTCAATACTGCCTGGTGTCATGGTTAGTTGAGAGGGGCTGAAAGAAAGGCCTGATGAGATTAATGTTGCTTGAATATTCGTAGAGCCATATAGGGTTGTGACTGTTATATTTACAATCGTCCCTGCTGATGCATCCGCTGAGACCGTAATTTCCGTTATGATTTCCGTGTCTGTTATATTGAGCTGCCTTATACTGAGATGCGGGCTTGATGATGTAACCTCTTTAGTTGTAAAAAGATTCAGTCCTTTGATTGTTACTGATGTTGTAGAACCTATAAAAAGCACGTCCGGATTAATGCTCTGAATTACAGGCAGACCCGCGGTTACTGTACCTTTATTTATGGAGAGTAGGTTGCCGACATCATCGTAATTGTAAATTAAGCCTTCGGAACCTTTTACAACCCTCGAAAGCCTGCCCGCATCATCATAGAAATAGCCGGCTTCGTCGGCAAAGGCGGAGGCAGGCAATAAAAGGCAAAGGATTACAAGTGCAATTGACAGAAGAGATGAGTTATCTCTCTTAATAAAAAAGGCGTGCTGTTTCAATGCACGCCCCTCAAAATTCGTTTTTCTGATAAGAGTTAGATCT
>JASEGS010000004.1:0-61994 GCA_030017995.1 Thermodesulfovibrionales bacterium | reverse complement strand
CTGTCTGTCTGTCTGTCTGTCTGTCTGTCTGTCTGTCTGTCTGTCTGTCTGTCTGTCTGTCTCAAAATGAATGCCACCTTTTCCACTATCATTGCTTGTTTCTAAAGGAGTATCACTTTATAAGTCACTTGTCTATTTTAGATTTTTTATGAATTGATTAGTTTTTTAAATAGTTAAAGATTGGGGCCTCTCTGTCAATCAACCCATCCAACTATTTCAAACGTGTCTATCCTGCTGCTTCTAAAGCTGTTGGCATTGTCTTCCATATCAGGATAGCCTTATAGCAAGCTGAGCAGCGTAAAAATTATAAAGGCAAGCAAAATTGCGCTGCCGACTGCTATTGCTTTCAATCTTCCATATTTACCACTGTCAATGTACGGGATCAATAAAAGCAGGAAGATAGAAAATAACGGAATTACAACAGCGCCCAAAAACGCACTCCTGCCGGGGAAATACCTTACAAGCTGATAGAGCCAGAGGAAATACCACTCAGGCGCGGGCTGAAACTGCCTCGTAAAATCAATCTGCCTGCCTATTGAAGGAGGGTCAAGCAGGGCTAAAATTATCAGCATCTCAAAGGCAATTAAAATAGCGGCTATTATTTCCGATAGATAATCCGGATAAAATGTTTTCTCTCTATTTAACTCATCGCTCATGACTCTAAACTCACAACTTTTCTGCTATTCCCTGCCTTTTAACCATATGGAAATGCGCCCAGAGGATTATTGCCATGGATATTGGTAAATATAGCACATGAAAACTGTAGAATCTAATGAGTGTTGCACCGCTGATATCAAGACCTCCTCTGACAGCGTACACAAGATATTCCCCTATAAAAGGAACTATTCCAAACATGGATGTTCCGACCTCTGTGGCCCAGTATGCCTTCTGGTCCCATGGTAGAAGATAGCCTGTAAAACCTGATGCCATTGCTGAAATAAAACCAAAGACGCCCACAATCCAGTTAAGTTCTCTCGGCGGCTT
This sequence comes from Thermodesulfovibrionales bacterium, assembly GCA_030017995.1. Taxonomy (GTDB): domain Bacteria; phylum Nitrospirota; class Thermodesulfovibrionia; order Thermodesulfovibrionales; family Dissulfurispiraceae; genus JASEGS01. Next base: position 61,010 of record JASEGS010000004.1, on the reverse strand, counting down.
GTATGCCTTTGATACAAATACCCTGATGGTGTGAAGGATTATGAATATTATAAAGAGATTTGCAGACCATTTATGAAGGCTCCTTATAAGCCAGCCCATTGTCACTTCATTGGTAATCATAACGACACTTTTAAAAGCCTCTTTTTCTGAGGGCACATAATAAATGGACAGTAGCAAGCCTGTAGACACGAGCATTAAAAAATATGTGAAGGCCATTCCTCCTAAACAATATGAGTAATTAAGGTTCAACGGAACAGGTCTTTGCAGAAACCTCTTATGCGGCTCTTTGACGCCAAAACGACTGCCTACCCAATCGAATATTTTACCCATTAAACCTTAATCCCTATATAAACCTTCCCATCCTTGATCTCTATCGGCAGCCTTGTCAATGATCTCGGAGGCGGGCCTGATATTACATCTCCATTAATATCGTATCTTCCGCCGTGACACGGACAGAGAAACTCCTTTTTATTATTATCCCAGTAAACGAGACAGCCGAGATGGGTGCACACAGGAGAAAAGACAACCAATCCTTTATCTCTCATTACAATATAGACTCTGGCGGCAACCGTCTTATCATCTGATTTATATTCAAACTCGACCTTCCTCACGCCCCTTTTTGGAAGGTCGTCCTCATCCAGAACATAGACATATTGAAGCCTTCGCTTCTTTATACTGGACGGGTAAATATAAACAATGACAGACAAAACAGCAAGAATTAAAATTAAAAAGAAAACCTTTATTACCCTTTTCAGAAAATATCTTCGGTTCATATTCAGCAAACGAGGGAATGAGCAGATGAACAAATTGGTGCGAAGCCCATTTACTTATTAGCTGAATTAAGCGCTTCATGAAATGGTCTGCCAATCTTGAAATGCAATGCCTTCCTCGGCGGCACCTGTACCTTCTCGCCTGTTCTTGGATTCCTCGCTGTCTTTGCCTCTCTCTGCTTGAGTCTGAACTTCCCAAAGCCCCTTATCTCTATTTTTTCTCCTCTTGCAAGGGCTTCCTTCATGCCGTCAAAAACCGCACTGATAATTGTCTCCACCTGTTTCTTTGTGAGACCTTCCACCCTGTCTGTTACCTTTTCTATTAATAGTGATTTAGTCATAAATACCTCCCCTCCCTTGTTTCGTTACTTGCCTATTGACCAACTGTCAACATATACTTCAATTCTACTCCGTATAAAACTTTCCATATACTTTCCGGAACCTTCCCTTTGAGCAGATCAAAGATCACAGAACGTTCCTTTTTGGTAACCACTTCCGGCTCTCCTTTTATGCCTGCCAATTTAGCGGCAGCTTTAATTGCATATTCAAGGTCTCCTAATTCATCCACAAGCCCGGCTTTTAATGCCTGTCTCCCTGAAAATATCCTTCCATCCGCTATCTTTTTCACATCCCCTGCCGGCATCTTTCTGCCCTCTGATACAGCAGTTATAAACTGACCATGCACATCATCCATAACATCCTGAATAAGCTTTCTCTCCTCGTGTCCCATCCCCCTAAACATTGAAGCCATGTCTTTATATTTCCCGCTTTTTACAACCTCTGTCTTGACTCCTACTTTATCCATAAGACCTTTAAGATTAGGTATCTCCATTATTACTCCTATTGACCCTGTGATGCTGCCCGGGTTTGCGATAATCTTAGTGGCTGGAGATGCTATATAATAACCTCCTGATGCAGCAACGGAACCCATAGATACAACAATCTTCTTTTTTATAGCAATCCTTCTTACCTCCTCATATATCTCCTGAGAAGGAACAACTCCTCCGCCCGGGCTGTTAATCCTTAATACTACGGCCTTAATGAACTTGTCTTTTTCATAATCTTTGAGTTCATCTACTATGTCTTTTGATTGCAGTATTGGCCCTTCAATCCTGACCAGCGCCACTTTTTCCTTAAAAGACATCTCGCTCTGGAAAATTGTAAAAACAGCGCTGACGGCTATCAGCAATACAAAGAACAGGGTTATAAGAATGCAGATCTTTTTTGTCTTCATAATCTTCTCATTATTATTCGCAATTCGAAGAGCATTACTCTTCCTGCGGCGCTGTCTTTAAGTTCTTCATGCTCAAACCTATTTTTCTATCTTCTATATTCATATTTATAATCCTTACCAATATTTCGCCGCCTTCCTTAACCTCTTTAGATGAATCCATTTCTGAGGAGTACACAAGCCCTTCAACGCCTCCGTCAAGTTCCACAAAAATCCCAAAGTCAGTATTCTTCAGAACTTTGCCTCTTAATTCATCTCCAAGCTTAAACTTTGCAGGGATCTCACTTTGCCATGGATCCGGCGTCAATTGTTTAATGCCAAGGGCCATTCTCTCTTTGTCAGGCTCAAGGTTGAGGATAACTGCCTCCACTTTCTGTCCTTTCTTTAAAAGCTCCGCTGGATGTTTTATATGTCTTGTCCATGAGAGGTCAGAGATATGTATCAGTCCATCAACTCCCTCAGGCAGCCTTATAAAGGCTCCAAAGTCGGCAAGTGTTTTCACCCTGCCAACTATCTTTTGTCCTATCTTATACCTATCTCCTATAAGTTCCCACGGCTTGGGTTTAAGCTGTCTAAGGCTAAGGGATAATCTCCTTTCATCTCTATTCGCATGAATAACCATGGCCTCTATTTCATCTCCAAGACCAGCATATTTTGATGGATGTTTTGCCTTCGCAGACCACTCCAGTTCTGATACATGGACAAGTCCTTCAAGGCCTTCTTCGATCTCAACAAATATCCCATAGTCTGCAATGTTTACAACCCTTCCTTTAACTACCATGCCCGGTTTATACTTTTCGTCAACAGATAACCATGGATCTGCCTTTCTCTGCTTGTAACCGAGCGTAACTTTCTCTGCTACCTCATCATATTTGAGCACAACAAATTCGTTCTCATCTCCAAGAGAAAAAAACTCTGATGGATGGTTGACCCTCCTCCATGATATATCTGATATGTGGAGCAGTCCGTCAATCCCTCCAAGGTCAACAAACACTCCGTAATCAGTTATATTCTTCACAATCCCGTTGACTGCAGAGCCTACTTTTAATTTTTTGACGGCCTCTTCCTTTTTCCTGCCTCTTTGTTCCTCTATAATTGAGCGCCTTGAAACGACAAGGGAAGTCCCTGAGTTTTGCCCGGACAATACGTTAGGATAACCCTTTGCCGTATTAAACCTTAATATTCTCAAAGGCATTGTCTGACCTATAAACGAATCCAGATCTTTTACAAGCTTGATATCGATCTGAGAAGCTGGAAGGAACGCCTTTATTCCGGTTATTTCTACCATCAATCCTCCCTTTATCTTCCCAACAGCCTTCCCCTCTACTATGGAATTAGTGCTATAGGCAGCGATTAAGGATTCCCATGCCCTCATCCTCGATGCCCTCTCCCTGGAAATGGTGACAACTCCTTCCCTGTCATTTATCTTTTCAACGCATACTTCTATATCACTGCCTTCCTTCAGGTTGGCAATTTCATCCTCCGTAAATTCCGAGGTCGGGATTATCCCCTCTGATTTATATCCGACATCCACAACTATACCATCGCTCTTGACAGCAACAACCTTCCCTTTTATTATCCCTCCTCTTTCTACTCTATGCACTGTCTCAGCATAAAGTCTTTCGATATCCTTTATTTCCTCTTTTGTTTCCATATTCATCCCTATCCCTTGCCTCCTATATCCTTAATTCTTTTTTCCACTTCCTTTATAATCCAGTCAGGAGTTGATGCCCCTGCGGTTATCCCGACCTTGCTCGCATTTAAAAACCAGTCACCCTCTATTTCCTCAGATGTCTCTATATGATACGTTTGTATAGACATGGAACTGCTCAGTTGTGCGAGCTGAGTTGTATTCGCACTGTTCTTTCCGCCAACCACAACCATGACATCCACGCTATCAGCCAGCTCTTTTGTCTCTTTAAGCCTCAGAGCTGTGGAATTACAAATGGTATTGAATACTTTGATCTCCTTTGCCTGTCCCACCGCTTCAGATACAAATCTCTTAAGAACACCCACCGGCTGGGTTGTCTGTACCACAAAACCTACCCTGCTCCTTAATCTTGGGAGTCCATTTCCTTCATTAACCACAACTGCGTCATCACCAGCATAACTTATTAACCCCTTTACCTCTGGATGCTCCTTATCCCCTATAATAACAACCTGATACCCGTCTTCTTTAAGAAGTCTCGCATATTCTTGTGCCTTTTTGACAAAGGGACAGGTAGCATCTACAACTTCATATCCCTTGTCTGCCAATCTTTCAGAAATCTGGAGGGGGACGCCATGAGTCCTTATTATAAGTGTCTTTATTTTAGAATTGTCTATTTCATCTGTGGGCAGCACACCCTCTTTTTTCAATTGTTCTATCACCTGAGGGTTATGGATTATAGGGCCAAGCGTATAGACATCGCCTCCCTTTTTGCCGGCATTAAATGCCATATCCACAGCCCGTTTAACTCCAAAACAAAAACCTGCTCGTTTAGCGACTATTGTTTCCATACAATGCTCTCAAAAACATAGGATACAGGATTTTTAGCCATTCAGGCAATAGGCTGACATCCTCCTCCTATTGCCTCCAATATTTTATTGATAACCTCCTCAAGACCTAAATGTGTAGTATCTATATAAGAAGCATCATCCGCCCGTCTCAGTGGCGCAATATCCCTGCTGCTGTCTCTTTCATCTCTTTCCCTGACATCTCGCAACGCCTCTTCCATTGTTACATTCACACCCTTTTCTTTTAGCTGAAGATAGCGCCTCTTAGCCCTGCCTTCCTCTGAAGCATCAAGGAAAAACTTCTTCCATGCGTTAGGAAAAACAACTGTAGTCATATCCCTGCCCTCAGCTACAATATTATTATTTATTGCCATGTCTTGCTGAGAATGCAGAAGAAAATCCCTCACGACCTTTCTCGCAGAAAAAACGGATGCATAGTGTCCTGCCTCTGTAGTCCTTATGGCCTCGGACACATCCTCATCGTTAAGAAAAACCTTGCCGTTTTTAAAGTTTATAACAACTCCGTCGAGCACCCTTGAAATATCCGCATCAGGACTTTCATCCAGCATGTTCATTCTCCTCAAATGAAGAGCTGCAGCCCGGTAAAGAGCTCCTGTGTCGAGGAACTCAAATCCGAGTCTCTCTGCTATAAGCTTAGACACTGTGCTTTTGCCCGCCCCGGAAGGGCCGTCTATGGCAATTACCTTACCCATAAATAACGTATTGATATACTAACTTAAATTGAGCGATTTATGTAAGGCGGATTTCCCCAGATCGCAACCCTTCCCGGTTTTCCCTTTTCTCCTTCTATGAACCACTCGAATTGATGGAACAGGCCGATTACCCACAGGTTCGTCATAAGGTGATCAGTTATGCGGCTTGTCGTGAAGATGGACTCTCCTTCGCACATCGAAAGATACAAAACGATCTGATCCGACAAATATGGATCCAGAGCCCCATCGCTCCTGTAATATTCGATAAATTCTATTGCAGCGTCTTCCCCGACGCTCTCCGCCTTTTTACCCCTTTCGCCGAGGCAGGTAAAGCCCGCAATTGAATGCTCGGATTCGGCCTTTATAAAAATGAATGTTCCGGTTCCGAATGCCTTTGACGCAGCAGCCTCTATATCGACCGGACAACTAAGGTCAGGCAGGCCGGAGGATATTCTTTCCAATGCAGAATTTTTCTGCCTTTCGGCAATCGAAAGAGGGAGATTTACAGCGCGCGAATACCCATTTATCCTTAATATCCTGCCCCTTTGGGGAATACGCAACGGCCTGAGTTTATTCGCGGGCATTATATCCGCTCTTATTATTCCGCCTCCCTTGGGATAGAATCCATACGACTCTATAGACATTTTTACATTTACGCCTATTCTCGCTATGACAGGAGCAAATACCTCAGATACATAATGAAACGACGGGCTGAACGGCACATGGGTCCCGCCGCGCAGCATAAGGCTGGATTGCCTGTCGGCCCGCATCAGGGCCGGAATAGCCGTCTGGAGAACCAGCATTGTAGAACCTGCGGTGCCTATGTCGAAAGAAAAGTCTCCTTCTCTTATTTTTCGAGGCGAAAAAGTCAGCTCAGTAGAGCCTTTATAATCTCCGCTTACCGCAGCATCCGAAAGGAGTTGGAGGGCTTTTACGGAGGTCAGGTGCTGTGGCATGAGACCGGGATTCTTCCTGCCCTTTCTGATATTTACGATCCGAAAGGGTTTGTTAAGAAGGCACGAAAGGCTTAGAGCCGTCCTTAATATCTGCCCTCCACCTTCTCCAAAGCTGCCGTCTATCTCTATCATTTCTGCCACACCTGCTTGCCTAAGTCCTTTGCTTAACCTCTTTTGTGAGCATATCCGCGCATCTCTGCGGCAAAGGAATCCTGTATTTTCCCGTACAATGAATGATCATATCGACCGAGGTCTTAAGATCCATCTTATGTCCGGGAGAAACAAATACCGGTCTTACATTATCTCTTGTCCTTAAAACAGCGCCGATAGTCTTTCCATCATGCATCAACCGCGACCACTCTCCTTTTCTTTTGCCGGGCTCTTTAAAAGTCCCTATCAGCCTTGACTTCGCGCAGCCTATGGTCGGCGTATCGAGGAGCACTCCAATATGAGACGCGATCCCGAGCCCTTTTGGATGCGCTATGCCCTGCCCGTCGAATATTATCACATCCGGAGTTATCTTCAGTCTTTTAATCGCCTCGATGATTGCAGGCCCTTCTCTGAATGTCAGAAAACCGGGGACATAAGGAAAGATTATCTTCCTTATTACAATCTCATGATCGAGATATTCAAGGCTTTGATACTTATAAACACAGACCGCGGCTATGATTTTATCACCAGCAAAGGCCGCGTCCGCAGCCGCGATATATTTCGGTTGTCTGCTTAAAGGAGAGATCTTTACCTTATGCCTGAGTTCTTCCTGAATAGCCTTTGCGTCTTTTATGTTTGAAGGCCAGATATATGTTTTCATGGGACTGTAAAATTACAGATCAGCATGTGAGATGAAGGGCGGCTATGACCTTTCTATCTTTTTGAAAAATGTTATAAAGCTCGACAGCCTTTTCTGTCTTTTCGACTCGAACCTCTATAGTCTTTTGATTTAATGAACTCGAAGGTCTCTTTTGGCACTACCATCACCCCCGAATAACCAGTGCCTATCACAAGAACATCCGGTTTTGCATTAATAACATCGCTCAAATCCTCAACATGCAGATAGTGTCCCTCCTTCCTCCACCACGAAGGATCTACACGGTCACGGTAAATGATCACATCAGAGGTGTATGTCTTATTCTCGATAGTTATCCTGCCGAAAGAATAGTGATCGATCTTCATGTTTAAATTTTATCATTTTTATTTCGCTCTCTGATGTGACAAAAGAACCTTAGCAATGTATCCTTATTGTAAGGAGGTAAGGATATGCTCGCAAAAAAGACATCAAAGAATCAGCTGACACTGCCGAAGGAGATAGTTAAGGCATTCCCCGACACAAAATATTTCGACATTTCCGTAAAAGACATGAAGATAATACTTCAGCCTGTAAAGATAACCCCTGCAGACATGACGCTTGAAGGCATAAGGGATAAGATGGAGAAACTCGGCAGAAATTCTATTCTTCAGCGCTTCTGAGCTATTGCGCTTGCCTGTGCCTCAGCAAGTATCAATTTTTTCAACAGTTTCAATTCTTTTAATTTCCCAAATCCAGCGTTTATCGCTGGATTTGGGTATTACCTAATTAAATTTCTTAAACCTTCAGCTTGTTATTCTTTTTAATTCTTCAAAAAACCCCGGAAATGATATGTCAACGCAGGATGAGTTATTGATGATGGTTGTGCCTTGTGCCGCGAGCGCGGCTATTGCGAGGGACATTGCTATTCTGTGGTCATGATAGCTTTCAACTACAGCGCCTTTCAGAGACGCCTTGCCTTTGATCGAAATTCCGTCTGGATATTCTTCAAGCTCAACGCCGAGCTTTTTCAGTTCCACTGACATCGCTTTTATACGGTCTGATTCTTTAACTCTCAGCTCTTCAGCGCCTCTGATTTCGGTAACACCTTCAGCCTGTGTAGCGAGTACGCAGAGGATCGGGAATTCATCTATCAAAGAAGGCATTATGTCTCCGCTTATTTTTACAGCCTTTAAGCTGCCTGAGTTTTTGCAATAAATGTCTGCCACAGGCTCTCCAGAGGCGTCCCTTATGTTTTCTATCCTCACATTGGCGCCCATATTTTTTACTACATCAAGCATGCCTGTTCTTGTCGGGTTGACGCATACATCTTTTATCAAAATCTCCGAATTAGGAACCATCAGCGCCGCTGCTATGAAAAAAGCAGCTGAAGAAAAATCCGCTGGAACCGTAACATCAATAGGAGTTAATTCGCTTTGGCCTGCCTGACCTTTTACCTTTATAACAAGCCCGTCAACTTCAATATTTGCTCCCATTGATCTGAGCATTCTCTCTGTGTGGTCCCGGGATTTTTGGAGTTCCGTTATTGCGGTTGTGCCGTCAGCATAAAGCCCGGCGAGTATCAGGCATGACTTCACCTGAGCCGACGCGACAGGCATCTTGTAATCTATCGCCTTCAGTCGCCTGCCATTTATTGCCATCGGCAGATATTTATCTCCATTCCGCGCGGAGATCTCAGCCCCCATATCTTTCAATGGGGCGATAACCCTCGCCATCGGCCTCTGCTTTAATGAATCGTCTCCTGTGAGGACGGAAAAAAATGGATTGCCCGAAAGTATGCCTGAAATAAGCCTTACAGTCGTTCCGGAATTCCCGCAGTTTATAACATCGAACGGCTCTTTGATCCCATGCAGTCCTTTGCCGTGAATAATCAGCGCATTGCCTGCCTTTTCTTCTATCTCGGTCCCCATCGAGCGAAAGGCATTCATGGTGCTTATCGGGTCTTCAGCCCTCAAAAAATTTCTGACAATGCTCCTGCCTTTGGCAATAGAGGCAAACATCACTGCCCTGTGGGATATTGATTTGTCAGGAGGCGGTATTATCTCGCCCTTAAGGGATTTGACTTTTGTGATCTCTGCCTGTTTCATGAATTACTTCAGCTTCTTCCTCAGTTCCTGAGCCGTTGTAAATTCATCTTCAATCCTGGAGGCATCTGAAGAGTTAAGCATATTTTCGATCTTATCGAGGTTCTTCCTGAAGACATCTATGACCTTAATTATATTGTCTTTATTGAAAACAGATATATCGCGCCACATCTCAGGGGAGCTCAATGCAATCCTCGTCGTATCCTTAAAACCCTTGCCCGCATATTCTATGTATTTCGAATCTATCTCTCCTACGGTGTTCACTATAGCGTATGCTATTACATGAGGGAAATGGCTGACTATAGCGTAAATCTCGTCATGCTTCATCGGATCCATCAGCTCAATCTTTGCTCCCAAGGCTTCCCATAGAGACGCAACCTTTTTCTTTGCGGATTCACCGGAATTTTCTGTCGGCGTAATAATGCACCTCGCACTATTGAACAAATCTGCTCTCGCATCGTCGATTCCAGACTTATCGCTGCCTGCTATCGGATGTGAGCCGATATAATAAACCCCATCAGGCATCGCCGACTCCAATTCATAAACGAGCCTTCCTTTTACGCTTCCTACATCCGTTACTATCGCTCCTTTTTTTAGGACTCCTTTTATATTCTCAGCAATCTCTTTAAATAGTCCTACAGGCGTGGACAGGATTACCAAGTCTGCGTCCTCGCATGCCTTTGCCGCATCGAGGCTGTAGTCGTCAATTATTTTTCGATCTTTCGCCCTTTTTAAATTCTCCTCTTTCCTGCCGTATCCGCATATGGTCTTGCAAAGATTTTTTTCTCTCAGGGCAAGTGCAAAAGATGCGCCTAAAAGACCCACGCCGATGATAGTTGCTTTATTAAAAAAAACTTCCTTCTTTAACTCTTGACTCATAACTCTTGACTCATAACTCTTGACTCATAACTCTTGACTGTTTTTATATTTCTCTTCCGACAGCTTCAGCAACTGGCGCTAATTCCTTCATTAATTTCATAAACAGGTCAGGTTTCAAAGACTGCTCACCGTCAGAAAGCGCCTCTGCTGGATTTGTATGTACTTCTATTATTAGAGCATCCGCGCCTACAGCGACAGCAGCCTTTGCCATGGGCGCTACAAGATCCCACTTGCCGACTCCATGACTCGGATCAACCACAACAGGAAGATGTGTCAATCTTTTCAGCACAGGCACTGCGCTAAGATCGAGTGTATTCCTTGTTGCTGTCTCAAATGTTCTGATGCCCCTTTCGCAAAGCATCACCTTTTGATTGCCCTGTGACATTATATATTCTGCAGACATGAGCCATTCCTTAATGGTGGCAGAAAGTCCCCGCTTAAGCAAAACTGGTTTATCGACCTTGCCGACCTCAAGAAGCAGTCTGAAATTCTGCATATTACGCGCGCCTATCTGAATCACATCCGCGTATTTCGTGATTACATCTAAATCCCTCGGATCCATTATCTCTGTAACGATCGGCAATCCTGTCTTCTCTCTTGCCGCCGATAGATATTTGAGCCCTTCCTCACCAAGCCCCTGAAATGAATAAGGTGATGTCCTCGGCTTATAAGCGCCGCCCCTCAAAAAGGTAGCGCCCGCTCTTTTAACTTCCTCTGCTATATGCATCATGATTGTCTTGTTCTCAACAGCACACGGTCCTGCTATCACATGAATTTTTTTGCCGCCGATTACATTCCCCTTAACATCTATTTCTGTATCTTCTTTCTTGAATTCCCGACTTGCAAGCTTATACGGCTTTAATATCCTGACTACATTCTCCACGCCTGTCATAGCACGGATTGCATCCTCTTCCTCTTCTGTTACTTTGGATGTATCTCCGATTACACCGATGATAGTCCTCTCTGTACCTGAAGATACCGTGGCTTTAAGACCTTTGCTCTCGAGTTTCTTAAGAATATGCCTGACGTCATACTCAGATGTATCAGGCTTTAAGACTATAATATCCATGACTTCCTCCTCTATTGATCTTCCCTGTGGCAAGACCACGGGGAAGACGCTCGCTATCCATTTAATTGCTTATGACTGTTTTTATCGCTTCAATAAAGCGTTTATTTTCCTCCGGCAAACCGATTGTTACTCTTATTTCCCTTGGTCCCACAGGTCTTACTATAACGCCCCCTCTTAACAGAGCATTATAGACCTCATCCGCCTGCATATCTAAGGACACATATATAAAGTTTGCCTCTGTTGGCACATATGTCAGACCCATGGAATCAAGCTCTCTGTAAAGGAACTGTTTGCCCTGTTCGTTTATTTCAATTGATTTTTTCACATGATCTTCATCTTCTAATGCATGCATTGCTGCTACTTGAGCCATTGTATTGGAATTAAATGGCTCCCTTATTTTATTCATTTCATTTATGATATCCTTCCTTGCAAAGCCATATCCTATCCTAAGCCCTGCAAGGCCGTACGCCTTTGAAAATGTCCTCAGAATAAGAATATCCCTGCCGTCCATAAAATATCTGATAGTCTCGGGATATTCATTATCAGATACATATTCATAATAAGCCTCATCAACAACCACAAGGATACCATCCCTGATTCTGTCCATAAACCTTTTAAACTCATCCCTTTTGTTCATGGTCCCGGTGGGGTTGTTGGGGTTTGCTATAAAAACCATCTTTGTCTTGTCAGTTATGACATCCGCCATTTTCATCAGGTCATGTCTGTGGTCGGTGAGAGGGATTTCTACCGCCTTTCCGCCAACCGATCTGATAGCCATGGAATAGACTACAAAAGATGGGTTTGCCATTATAGCCTCATCTCCTGTCCCCATGTAAGTCCTAACTGCAATGTCAATCAACTCATTGGAACCATTGCCGAGAATGATATTATCAATTTCAATTTTCGGTTTTCGATTTTCGGATTCTGAACCCAAAATCCTGAGTTTATCAACGAGGGCATTTTTCAGATAATATCCACTGCCATCAGGATAACGGTTGAGTTCGCATCCATTTAAAAGATAATCTCGCAATGCATCTATGGCCTTTTTTGATGGGCCAAGTGGATTTTCATTGGAAGCCAGTTTTATGCTTTCACTTATGCCCAGTTCGCGTTCAAGCTCTTTCAGAGGTTTCCCGGGCACATAAGGTTTAATCTCTGATACATACCCCAGCGGTTCAATCATAGACACAACCTATTCCTTCCCGGTCATTTCATCAACAGGATATGAGCCAAGATTTTTTAGATAAAGACAGGCATCCCTTATCTCGTCTATTGCCTTTTTGACTTTTTTGTCTTCAATATGGCCTTCCATATCAACAAAGAATATATACTCCCATGCCCTCTTTTTGGAAGGCCTCGACTCTATCTTTGTGAGATTTATCTTTGCTTTCCTGAACGGAAGAAGCACCTCATAAAGGGCACTGGGCTTGTCTTTAACTGAAAATAATATAGATGTTTTGTCCTTGCCGCTTTTTGATGGATAATTCTTTGCTATAACCAGAAATCTTGTATAGTTGTTCTTGTTGTCCTCTATATGCCTTTCAATAAACTGGAGGTCATATAATCGGGCTGCAAGTTCACTGGCAATAGCAGCGCCGTCCTCATCGCTGGATGCGAGTTCCGCTGCCCTCGCAGTACTCGTGGATTCAACAATTGGAATGTGAGGCATATTGGATTCAAGCCATACCCTGCACTGGGCAGTGGCCTGAGGGAATGAATATATGCGCTTAATTATTGACCGGTCCCCGCTCTTTGAAAGGAGATTATGGGAAACCTCCAACATCACTTCTGCATATATTTTGAGGTCATAATCCATAAACATGTCCAGCGTGTAACTGACAACACCTTCATTGGAATTTTCTATAGGCACTACCCCGTAATCTGCTTTGCCGCCTTCTACTGCGTCAAAAACACCCTTTATGCCTTCAATAGGAATATATTTGGCTGAAGATCCAAAGTGCCTTAGTGCAGCAAGGTTAGTGAATGTGCCCTCGGGTCCAAAGTAAGCCACTTTCAAAGGTTCCTCAAGCGATAGTGATGCTGACATAATTTCTCTGAATATCACTTTTAATGCGTCATTTGGGAACTGTCCTTTGTTCAGCGCCACAATGCGTTCAAGAATCGCCCTCTCACGTTCAGGCGCATGAAAGTTGAGATTGGCCTTTCTCTTTATATTGGCTATCTCTATAGCCACACTTGCCCGTTTATTCAAAAGCTCGACTATCTGAGAATCAATAGAGTCTATCGCATTTCTTAGGGCATTTATCTCTTTATTTTCAGACATTGTTTTTAATGATACAGGAATATTCCTTATTTTTTCAACGGTTAAAGCGAACCATAAAAGGCAAATGACAGGCAGGTGAATGACTTTATACGACACCTTATAAAGAAAACCTATGAGGCATAATCAACAACAGATTAACACTAAATAGATAAAGGCAGAACGGATAAATAATAGGACGTTGTCGATTATAAAGGCATGAATCTGCCTGTCATTTGCCAGCGAACGATTATTTTAGAGCTTATGCAGTCTTATAATATTCGGCTTGCCTAAAAAAGAAGAGCTCGCAACAAAAACAATGCTGTCGCCTTTTTTAAACTGCATTTCTTTCAGAAGCTTCTTTTCCATATCTGCCATGAAATATGAATCAATGTCTTCTGTATTGCTTCTTTCTATCAACATCGGAACTACATTCCAATATAGAGCCATCTTTCTGAGCACATCCCCATCAGGGGTAAAGGCAATTACAGGCACTTGAGGTCTCAGTTTGGAAATGAGTCCGGCAGTAAATCCAGAATGGGTAAAGACAACAATCGCCTTTGCATTTATATCATGTGCTGCCTTGCATGCGCTGTCTGAAATAGCTTCAGGAAAAGTTCTGCCTATTTCATATGAAGACACGAGCTTACGGGGAAAGCCTCTCTCAGTATGTCTTATGATGGTATCCATCATCTTCACTGAGTCAACAGGGTATCTTCCTGATGCAGTCTCAGCCGACAACATCAAGGCATCAGTTCCATCCAAAACCGCATTTGCAACATCAGAGGCCTCTGCCCTTGTAGGCCGCGTGTGCTGGGTCATTGATTCAAGCATCTGGGTTGCTGTTATCACAAGTTTGCCTTTTTTATTCGCAAGGTCAATGAGCTTTTTCTGAATCAACGGCACCTCCTCAGCAGGCATTTCTACGCCCAGATCGCCCCTCGCCACCATAATCCCGTCAACTGTTCCCATAATATCATTAATATTTTCCAATGCCTCTGGTTTTTCTATTTTTGCAATTAATGGAGGCAGTTTTAGTTTTTTCCCTTTGGCCCATTGAAGCACACGCTCAATATCTTCCGCTGTCCTTACAAATGATATAGCCACATAATCAACTCCTAACTTAAGACCTAATTCGAGGTCCCTCCTGTCTTTCTCTGTAAATGCCGGGAGTGTCGTCTTCGTAAACGGAAAGTTTACGCCTTTCTTTGATTTTAAAAACCCTCCTTCAACAACCTTTGCGCGCAATGCATTTTTCGTCTTCCCCTTCACTTCAATCTTTATAAGCCCGTCGTCAATAAATATCCTGTCTCCTGATTTAACATCTTTAAGCAAAGCAGGATATGTAATATAAATGGACTCGTTATCGCTCACATCGTCTCCGGAATAAAGATAGACATCATCTCCTGTTTTAAGCATCATGGAATCGTCTTTAACCAAGCCTGTCCTGATCTTTATTCCCTGCAGGTCCTGAAGGATAGCTACTACTTTTTTTTGTTTTAATGATTCCTCCCTCACAAGCATTGCGACTTTTCTGTGTGTCTCGTGGTTTCCGTGAGAGAAGTTGAGCCGCGCCACATTCATGCCGTTTTTAATCAAAGCGCTGATTGCTTTTCTATCACTTGACGCAGGACCTATTGTGCAGACTATCTTGGCTTTACGCATGCTTATGACACCTTCATCCCTTCGGATGTTTTTACTACACTTATATGCCTCTGCCAGTTTTCGTCTTTCTCCTTGAAATCCGAACGATAGTGCGCGCCAACGCTGCCCTTTCTTGCAAGAGCCGACTCCGTGATCATGAATGCGACTGTAAGCATATTCTTTAACTCAAGCCCGCGCCTTGTGTTAAAGTCCATATCCAGAATATATTTCCATTTTAAAAGATTTTTCATCGCGTCATTCAGCGATTCTCCGCATCTTATGATCCCAACCCGATCCCACATAAGCCTGCGGAGAGAAGTCCGTATTTCCTCAAGTTCAGAAGACCGAAGATTTGAAAGATTGCTGCCCCGCAGGGACAGTCCCGATTCTACGACTTCGCTCAAAGCTATTGATGAACCAGTCCGTAAATCTGGGACAGTCCCTTCTCTGACTTCTGCTCCTTGCTGTGCTGCCGCAACTCCCGCCCTATAGCCGTAAACAAGCCCCTCGAGCAGGCTGTTGCTCGCCAGTCTGTTAGCACCATGAACACCTGTACAGGCAACCTCTCCTGCTGCATAGAGTCCCTTTATGTTTGTAGCCCCATTAATATCAGTCTTCACTCCGCCCATCATGTAATGAGCAGCAGGAGAGACCGGTATCATATCCTTTGTTATGTTCAGGTCATATTGAAGGCATGTGGAGTAAATTCTCGGAAATCTGTTTTTTACGAATTCGGCATCCCGATGGGTCAGATCGAGAAATACATGATTGCTGCTTGTCCTTACCATTTCGGATATAATGGCGCGTGATACAACATCCCTCGGAGCGAGCTCCGCGTCAGGGTGGTAATTTTTCATGAACGACTCTTTAAATATATTTCTCAAAACCGCTCCTTCTCCCCTCATAGCCTCGCTTAATAAAAATTGAGGAGCGGACGGAGCGAAAAGAACGGTCGGATGAAACTGAACGAATTCCATATCCTCAAGGACTGCGCCTGCCCTGTATGCGATCGCCATTCCGTCTCCGGTTGCGACTGCCGGATTTGTCGTCCTCGAATAAACCTGTCCTGCCCCGCCTGTCGAAAGAAGCGTAGCCTTTGCATAAATAGTGATAATCTCATTATCTTTTAAGACATATGCGCCTCCGCAACTTCCGTCCTGAATTATAAGGTCAACCGCCGTAGAGAACTGCAGTCGCCGAACAGTCGAAAGAGACGCGACTTTGTTAGTTAAGACCCTCATCAGCTCCCTGCCTGTAGAGTCGCCATGGGCATGCAGGATTCGCCTTTTCGTATGAGCAGCCTCCATCGTGAACGCCAGTTTTGTGCCTTCTTTATCGAATTCAGCGCCCCAGTCAATAAGATCGAGGATTCTTGCGGGGCCTTCCTCAACAAGGACCTTCACCGCATCTTCCCTGCAAAGTCCGTCGCCTGCCTTTATTGTGTCTTCAAAATGAATTCCCACTTCGTCTTCATCGCTGAGCGCTACCGCAACCCCTCCCTGTGCGTATTCGGTGCTGCTTTCTGTCGGCAGGTCTTTTGTTACGACAAGGACATTGCCATGTTTGGCGAGTTCCATAGCTGCCCTGAGGCCTGCGATTCCGCTTCCGATAATGAGAAAATCTGTGGCTATGCTCTGCATATCGCTTAGATTTTACCACAAATTCCTGTCCTTAATATGTAATCAAGGCAAAGCAGGCACGGCTTCAAAGTCTTTATCAATGCGATGATATTATTAGAGCCTGTTTTTATTGTTTAATTGAAAGGTGATATTGAAGTTGCCCTTAAACGGTGCGAGGGTTCGGCGTTAAGGTATCGCTGATAAAGACTTTTCATCCATACCTGCCTTGCCTTATAAATGCATGGCTTCGGCTTATCGCCTTGACTGCATATCGGGCGATTCAATAAAATTCATACACGATACCTAATCAATAAAGGAGGCTTTTTAGATGTCAGAAAAAATAAAGGACGAACTTGAAGAATCATTGAAGGGTTATAAAGAAGGCGTTGCTCCGGTTACAAAGGCAACCCTTTCATGGGACAGGGACCTGATATTTGTCGGCAGGACGCAGCAGGGATACGAGATAGAATTCGACGCCCATGTGCAGTGGGGCTGCAAACCCACGGATGCGCTTCTATTAAGCCTTGCGGGCTGCATGGGAATTGACATAGTAAGCTTTCTCCAAAAGATGAGGATGAAGATAGCGAATTTCAAGATTGATATTATCGGCGAGAGAAATCAGACGCCGCCCCAATACTATAAGACAGTGGAGATGATCCTGTATATCGCAGGCAAAAATCTCGATCCCAAAAAAGTGGAGCGGGCAATATCTCTTTCGCACGAAAAGTACTGCTCTGTTTATAATTCTTTGAGGAAAGACATGGATGTGAAGGTTAAATACATCCTTGAAGAAAAAGAGCCGCCAAAACATCCGGCAAAAGAGATAGCGGATTGAGCCTGTTAGGAATCATTGCATCAACTGAGATAGAGGCCGGCCTGATCATAGGCCGGCTTTCACAAAAAGAATTATCCACAATTCAAGGCAAAAATTTTTATAGAGGATTTTTAGGCGACAGAGAAACCACAATCTGTATATGCGGAATCGGCAAGGCCAATGCTGCACACGGCACAGCGCTTCTAATAGAGAGATTTAAGCCCGGCTTACTCTATATCATCGGCGTTGCAGGGGCTTATCCATCATCAGGTTTGAACATTGGGGACATCGCCGTTGCAGAAAAGGAGATATACGGCGATGAAGGACTGGCTATAAAAACAGAAGTCAGAAGTCAGGAGTCAGAAGTCAGAGAAAAAGACGAAATAAACTTCTGTACAATGGATAAACTTAATCTCCCTTTAGCTGCAATCAGCGGGAATAATTATTACAATGAATTCCCGCTGTTCATTCCTGAAAAACTAAAGGATGCTGCAAAAGGCAATTTTATTACGGTCTCGACATGCACAGGAACACTTGAAAAGGGCAGTGAGATAGAAAAGAGATTTAATGCCCTTTGCGAGAACATGGAAGGAGCTGCGATAGCGCATGTCTGTTCATTATCAGGGATTCCGACTGTTGAGATAAGGGGCATAAGCAATATTATCGAGGACAGGACAGCGGCGCCGCTTAACAAATCTGATATTGTCAAGGCCGCGAAAAATGCGCAAAGATTTTTTTTAGATAATTATTTGTCCGGCATATGACAGGCAGGTGAGCAGGATGGGGCTGACTTGAAGTAAAATTTCTGGGTTCTCTGAGGGGCAAAGTAACGACTGCCCCCATGCTCTACACTTAGAAAAATCTTTGTATTCTGTTTTAGTTTTTATAAACCACAGGGGACTAATTAATTTTACGAAAGTCAGCTCTATCCTGCTCAACCCAATTTATCTATACAATGCCATCACATCGTCCCGTGTCACAACCACTTCCACAAGCTTATAGTCAACTTTAATGCCCTTTAAATTCTCCATGATGTTTTCAAATCCGCCTTCCTGTCTGTCAACAAGGGCAATTACCTTAATAATATTAAGCCCTGCCTCACGCGCTCTCGCTATTGCCTCGATAGTGGACTTGCCTGTTGTAATCACATCGTCAACAATTATGACATTGTCTCCTGCCTTTACATTTCCTTCTATCCACTGCATCGTGCCGTGAGCCTTTGCAGTCTTTCTCACCACAAAAGCCTCAATTGGTTTCTGCTTTAAATAAGATGTATAAGCTACTGCATTAGCAACAGGGTCTGCTCCGAGGGTAAGGCCGCCAATCCCACTGACTGACAGGTCTTTAATCATATCAAAAATTATATTCCCTATAAGATACATGCCTTCAGGATGAAGGGTCACTGTCTTACAGTTGAAATAATAATTGCTCATCCTTCCGGAAACGAGCTTGAATATTGGCTTTTCGCTGTATCTAAACGCCTTGTCATAAATTAATTGAATAAGTCTATCTCTCATCACTCTCCCTTGGCTACACATAATTCAAGGGGAATGAGAAACCTTATCATCCCCCTTGATCTAATTCTCTGAGCATCACTTAACGTTAATATCCTCTTTCGTATCTTGTGCTTTCACAAACCTCTCGCACGGTGTCCTTAACAAGACGCCCTTCTTCCCAAACTCTTTCGCGAACCTTCCTGCACTTTGTATACTCATTAGGGCGGTAGTATTCGCCTTCCGGTTCCGCGCGATACCTGCCGCGGCCGTCTTCTGTCCTATACTCTACCGGTCTTCCAACAGTATATACTTCCCTTGAGCCACGGGTTGATATATCAGCGATGGTTGCACCTGCTATAGCCCCAAGGGCTGCGCCAATAACACCTCCGCGCCATGGATTCCTTCTGTCAAGAAGGGCTCCGGCAACGCCGCCTATTGCGCCTCCTGTCACAGCGCCTTCATATTGATAACGGGTAGCACAAGCGCTCACGACAAAAATCACAAGCACCAAAATGGATGTTATAACCTTTCTGCCAATAAACATCTTTACCTCCTGTCCATTTTTTTAAATTTTAACATAGGGATGCCTGTCTTTCAAACTTGATCTCATAAAAGTTGACTTACAGGCAAAATAACTTTTATTTTAGAAAATGAAACTTATCCTGTTTGACATCGATGGAACCCTCATTGACTCAGGCGAGGCAGGCAGCCGTTCCCTTAACCTCGCATTCAGAGAGCTTTTTTCCATTGATAACGCATTTAAAGGCATAAGTATGGCGGGGAAGACAGATACACAGATTATGAAGGAAGGACTTTCTGTTCATAATATCCCTGACACTAATGGAATGCTTCCAAGGGTTGTGAATACCTACCTTAAAAACCTCATGGTCGAGATAAATAATGACAGGAAACATATCAAAACCGGGGTAACGGATATTCTCGATGCCCTCAGCCGGGGAAAAAATGGTTATTATCTTGGACTGCTCACTGGGAATATAGAAAAGGGAGCGAGGATAAAATTAGATCCCTTTGCTTTAAATTCATACTTCCCCTTTGGGGCATTTGGCAGCGATGACGAAGATAGAAACAAGCTGCTCCCCGTAGCTGTCAAAAGATTCGAGGCATTGTACAGAGGAAGAATAGACTACAATAATTGCATCATAGTAGGAGACACGCCCCGTGATGTATATTGCTCGAAGCCCTATGGCGCAGCCTGTATTGCTGTAGCCACAGGCCCCTATCCGAGGGAAAGTCTTTTGAATGCAAAGGCAGATGCTGTACTGGATGATATGTCAGATACAGATGCTTTTTTAAATATTTTATACGGGTTGTGACTACAACTCTAAAGAGGTGAGCATGTCAAAAATCATAGAAGGGAAAAAACTGGCAGAGAAAATAAAAGAAAATGTGCGCGAAAAGGTTATTTCATTAAACAATAAAGGCATAGATGTTGGGCTTGCGCTGATACTTGCTGGCGAAAACCTGTCATCAAAGCAATATCTGTCAGCAACTCTTAAGGCTTGCAAAAAAACAGGCATAAAACCTTATGAGTTTAGATTCCCGGAAAATGTGACAATGAATGAACTCCTAAACTCTGTGAGAGACATCAATAATGACGAACGGATACATGGCGCCCTTATATTTTTCCCTCTTCCAAAGAGGATAGACAGCCGTAAAATCGTAAACTCTATTTTGCCGGAAAAGGACGTAGACGGGCTCGGTTCCATACCCATAGGCAAATTCGCTGCAGAGGAATCAACCCTGCAGCTTTATTCAAAACAATATGACCCTTCAATAACACACCACCTTGGTTTTCTCCCCTGCACACCGTTCGGAGTGATACGGCTCCTCGAATATTACAATGTTGATATAAAAGGCAAACATGCCGTGGTGATAGGCAAAAGCCTCGCGGTAGGCAAACCTCTCTCTCTCATGCTTCTGACAAAGGAGGCAACAGTGACCATATGTCATAGAGAGACAAGAAATCTTGCAGAGATGACCCGGCAAGCCGATATTTTGTGCGTGGCCGCAGGAAAGCCTAATCTCATTAATGCAGACATGGTAAAGGAAGGGGTTGTCGTTGTTGACATAGGAATAAATGTCCTGCCAAATGGCTGTGTTGTAGGGGATATAGATTTTGAGAGCGTCTCAACAAAGGCATCGCTTATTACGCCTGTGCCCGGCGGCGTAGGCCCTGTAACAATTGCAATGCTTCTCGAAAATACAGTTAAATCCGCGAAGGCGCGGATTTAAAAGAGAAAATGATTACTCCGGGACATGGCTGCTGCTCTCTTTTTCTTCGGTTGTCTTCAGTTCGTC
This sequence comes from Thermodesulfovibrionales bacterium, assembly GCA_030017995.1. Classification (GTDB taxonomy): domain Bacteria; phylum Nitrospirota; class Thermodesulfovibrionia; order Thermodesulfovibrionales; family Dissulfurispiraceae; genus JASEGS01. The sequence goes on along the minus strand of JASEGS010000004.1, from coordinate 39,855 downwards.
TTCCTCGTTTGTTGTCGCGTCCTTTTTAAAACGCCGCTGCCTCTTTTCTTCCTGTTTTTTATGGCGCAACAATTCCTTTTTTCTCTTTTCGCTCTTATATGCTCCAGCCCTTGCCAAGTATCCCCCTTTTGGTCAGACTCATCTTTAAGTTTGTCTATGCTTTCTTATACTTTATATCAATATCATAGTCAATGCTTGCGTGGTCAGAGACAAGGGCATCTATTTTCCCACGACAGACGAGAGCCCCTTTTTTCACCTTCTTGCGGGTTTTAACCATATCGGCAATTATAGAAGTTAGGTCAAAACCGCCTCCGTCACAGCCTTTTATCATACAATCCATCTTAAAATAGGCATGAGAGGCAGGGAAGACATTAACAGTGCGCACCATAAGAACCGGATTTGGTCCTTTCTGATAGTAGGTCATATGAATTACAATTCCTGAAACACGAGGGAAATGTTCTGAAACCAGACCGGCAGCAGATCTAATCTGCTTTTTCAATGTCATCTTTGCGGCATAATTATGTCTGTTAGTCATTATTCCCTCTAAAATAGATATCCCCCCTGCAAAAGCAGGGGGGATATTACCGGTCAATTACAGTTTTACAACATTGATTGCCTTGGGGCCTTTAGGTCCCTTTTCAGTATCAAAGCTGACTGTGTCACCCTCGGCAAGGGACTTAAATCCATTGCCTTGGATGGAAGAATAGTGGACAAAAACATCGCTTCCGTCTTCGCTTGTGATAAAGCCAAAACCCTTGGATTCGTTGAACCACTTCACTGTTCCATTAGCCATTTCTTTTACCTCCTCATATGAAAACTGAAGTCTCAGAAACTGAGGTCGTAATAAAAAAGGCCACAAAGCTAAAAGTCTTTGTGGCCTTACCAGTTCAAAAACTTCTGAAACTCTATGTAAGAGTAACACTTTCAATGGTAATTAGTCAATACCTATTATCCTATTAATCGCATCTTTTACCATATCTCTGACATTCGCATCCGCATCATTGCTGGCGTTCAAAAGAAAAGGCAATGCGTCTTTATGGTTTATAATTTCAAAGATATTTACAACATCGCCTCTGACAGTCGGACTCTCATGCTTTAAAAGCTCCCCAATACCAGGGATAAGTTTTATGAGCGGCTCAGGTCTCGCCTTTATTAGCTCTTCCACAAGCGCTGTGGCTCCAAGCCTTACCCTCATTCTCTCATCCTTTATCATGTCAATTATCAATGGATACAAGCTCTCATCATGCTTGAACATATCAATAATATTTTCGAGAAAGCCCTTTTTCATATGATCGAGGATCATTGTCTTTAATTCATTATCCATGCCAGTCGTATCTTCTTCTCCTTCTGTGAAAAACATATTTTTCAGCAGAAAGGGCTGCTATACATCCCTGCGCTGCAGCAACCACAACCTGCCTGACCTCCGTGCAGGTCACATCGCCAGCACTAAATACACCTGAGATGTTTGTCTCAGCCATTTTATTGGAAATTACGCACTCATCTTCAGAAATCTCAATCGTTCCCTGAAGGTAATCAATAACAGGTTTGCTTCCATGAAGATAAACAAAAACGCCTGAAAGCTCGACAGCGCTTTCATTGCCCTGCACATCTCTAATTCTTATCCTCTCAACAGTCTCACTGCCTTCAATGGAAGTGACGGTCTGCCCGTAGATAACCCTCAGATTCTGAATCTGCAGGGCAGGATAATCATCGCTTACTTTTAATTTTTTGGAGGGCGATACCAGATAAACAGTCTCGGCAAACCTCGTTAGAACACCTGCCTCTTTTACCGCCTCTTCTGAGTCGCCTATAACGCATACAATCTTCCCTTTAAAAAATGCCGCATCGCATATTGCACAATAACTTACTCCCCTGCCTAAAAATTCTGCCTCGCCTTTTATTGTAGGCTTCCTTCCCATAGAGCCTGTGGCGATGATAATAGTTTTCCCTTCGTATGTCTTTTCCATAGTAAAAACCTGCTTCACCTCGCCTTCCAACATAACACCGATAACTTGTGTTTCAACATGCTCAGCGCCAAACTCAACAGCCTGCCTGCGGAAGATGTCCAGCAACTCCTTTCCTGTCATGGGCTGACATATCCCAGGATAGTTTTCAATCAAACTTGCAAATGCAAGGGCGCCTGCTGTGGCTGACTTATCAAGCACAACTGTTTTTAACTTCGCCCTCGATGCATATTGTGCAGCGCTGAGTCCGGCAGGGCCTCCTCCGATTATAATCACATCGTATAGTTCTGACATAAGACCTCCATATTTTCTATTTATGATTTCAGATTGATGATTGATGAGTTTTTGCTGTTTTAGAAGAAGCTACAAATATTGCAAGCAATTCGTTAACTTCTTTTATTAAGTCCTTAATTTTGTCTTTAGTTATTAATCCTGATTCTTCAGCAAGCTCAAGCCAATATTCAGATTCGTCGGCTTCTTCTATAACAATACCTATTTTTGAAATAAAGTCTGCACTTGAACGAGCCCTGCATGCAGCACGATAATTTGCTCCTACAGATGAGGCTGATCTTACAAGTTGTCTTGCAATAATATCGGCTATTTTAGTTTTTGGAAATTCTTCAACTATTTTTATGATATCTAATGCAATTTTTTTTACTCTCTGTTTTAATTGTTCACTATTCATTATTTAATCATAAATCTTAAATCATATGTCTGCAATAATATTATAATATGTATCCCTTTGAGCCGCCTTGAATCCTGCGCTCTTAATTGCCTGTATTATATCTTCTTTAGAAACGCAAAAATTTACGCCTGCAGCGCGAACAACATTCTCTTCAATCATTGTGGAGCCGAAATCATTTGCTCCGAATCTCAAAGCCACTTGCGCAAGCTTCAGTCCCTGAGTAACCCACGATGCCTGAATGTTTTTGATATTGTCGAAATATATCCTCGAAACCGCAAGCGCCCTAAGATAGTCAACAGCCGTAGCAGAATTTCGGATTCCGAATTCCGAATTCCGAATTAATTCAGTATTTCCCGGCTGAAAAGACCAAGGTATAAATGCGGTAAATCCGCCTGTCTTATCCTGCAGGTTTCTTACGGCGTCGAGGTGTTCGATAATGTCTTCCGGCTCCTCAACACTTCCGAACATCATGGTCGCTGTCGTCCTCATGCCGATGTTGTGCGCCTCTTCCATTACCTTAAGCCATGTTGAAGACTTTATTTTTTTAGGACTCAGGATTTCTCTAACCCTGTCTGAAAGTATCTCGGCGCCGCCGCCGGGAATCGAATCCAGACCGGACTGTCTCAATATTACCAGTGTCTCCCTGATCGTGAGGTCATGCTTATCTGCAAGATATGATATTTCCGGCGGAGAAAAGCCGTGCAAGTTTATCGAATAGCGGTCCTTTATGGATTTAAGCAGGTCAATATAATAGTCCATTTCCAATTCAGGATGTATGCCTCCCTGAAGGAGTATCTGTGTACCTCCAAGGGCAATGGTCTCGTCTATTTTTTTAAATATCTCATCCTTTCCTAAAAGATAAGCGTCAGGGCTTTCCGCATCACGGTAAAAAGCGCAGAACCTGCATTTATTTATGCAGACATTCGTGTAATTGATATTGCGGTCAACTATAAAGGTGACAACGGCTTTGGGATGAAGGGTTTTCCTGATATTGTCGGCCTTCTCGCCGAGATCAAGAATATCGGAATTTTTGAGAAGTCTTAATGCCGTATCTTTATCTATTCTCTTCATATCGCATTATAAAACGCATCCCTCTGCACCGGGATCTTCCCAGCCTTCCTGATGAGATGCGTCAACTCCTCTCTCGTCATTCCCTCTTCGCTCATTGCGCCCGCGGAATGAGTTATCTTCTCTTCGATTATCGTGCCGTCAAGATCGTCGGCTCCGAACAAAAGCGCGACCTGAGAAATCTTTTCTCCAAGCATTATCCAGTAAGCCTTTATATGATCGAAATTATCGAGAACGAGCCTGCTTATTGCAATTGTCTTTAAGTCGTCAATTCCCGAAGAATAAAAACCGCCTATCTCAGTATTCCTCGGATGATATGAAAGAGGAATGAATGCCTGAAATCCTCCTGTCCTGTCCTGCAATTCGCGCAATCTCAAAAGATGGTCAACCCTGTCCTCGATGCTTTCGAGGTGACCATAGAGCATTGTTGCGTTCGTCTTTATTCCAGCCATATGCGCCGCTTCCATTACCTCAAGCCATCTGTCTCCGGAAATCTTTTCAGGGCACAATTTATTTCTTACATCCTCCACGAATATCTCCGCGCCGCCACCGGGCATAAGATCGAGACCGTTTTTTTTAAGCTTCACCATGGTATCTGCAAGGCTCAGGCCGCTGATCTTTGAGAGATAATCAATCTCAACCGCTGTAAATGCCTTGATCGCAATAGCAGAAAATTCCTTTTTAATCTCTGAAAGCATATTGATGTAGTATTCAAAAGGCCAATCCGGATGAAGCCCGCCTACCATGTGAACTTCAGAAATTCGCAGCTCGCAATTCGCAACTCGCAATTTTTCGATAATCTCTTCAATCGTCAATTCATAAGCTCCAAACTCTCCCTTTGAGCGACTGAAGGCGCAGAACTTGCACCTATTGACGCATATGTTCGTGGGATTTATATGACGGTTGACTATAAAATACGCGCTTTTGTCGTTTTTCTTTTCTGCAATATTATTTGCAAGCCTTCCAAGGGAAAAAATATCATCGCTTTTGAATAATGAAACGGCATCCTGCTTTGTGAGCCTTTCTCCGGCGAGAACTTTATTTTTTATAAACTCAGACATTTCCACATTTTTAACATAGATGGCAGGGGTTCCGAAAAGACTTTAATAGCGATACCTTATGCCGAACCCTCCCACTGTTTAAGGGCAATTTGACTATTACCTACCAATTAAGCAGATAAACAGGCTACCCAATAATCCTATCGCATTATTAAAGCTTTGAGGAATGCCTGCCATCTATGATTGCTAATTATAATCATTATAAAACAAAGATGCCCAAATGTTAAAATATCGGGATGCCAATCAGGGAATTAATAATAGAAGGCGCCAGACAGAACAACCTCAAAAACATTAACCTCCGTCTACCCCACAATAAGGTAATCGCCGTAACAGGCGTATCAGGATCGGGCAAGTCGTCTTTAGCTTTTGACACTATATTCGCGGAAGGGCAGTGGAGATTCATAGAATCTCTCTCCACTTACGCAAGACTCTTTATAGAAAAACTCGACAGGCCGGATGTGGACGCCATTCACAACATCAGGCCTGCAATTGCTCTTGAGCAAAAAAATCCGGTCAAGGGCTCGCGCTCAACCGTAGGAACGCTTACGGAGATATACGATCTTCTGCGGGTTTTATACTCGAGAATCGCTGCTCCATACTGCCCCCGATGCAGGAAAGAGATAAGGAAATGGGATGCTTCGCAGATAGTCTCGGAGCTGCTTGAAAAACATGAGAACGAAAAGGCCGTTATCATATTCGAAACAGAAGAATCTCTGGAAAACCTGAGACAAAGAGGATTTCACAGGCTATGGGTTGATGAAGAGATCAAAGAAATTGCGAATTGCGAATTGCGAATTGCGAATTTAAAGGAAATCGTCCTCGACAGGCTTATTATAAGGGACGAGCCCCGTCTGTCAGACTCCATAGAAATGGCATGGAAAGAGGGCAGGGAAAGCCTGAAGGTCATTATCTTCAAAGAAACCGGAAAACTGCCGCTCGGATTCTCTTCAAAAAATCTCTGCGAGGACTGCAACATAAAGCTGCCCGAGCCTTCTCCGATCATGTTCTCCTTCAACCATCCGGTATGCGCGTGTCCTGAATGCAAGGGGTTCGGCAACATCCTTATATATGACGAAGATATCATAGTGTCAGACAAATACTTCTCCCTCTCTGAGGGAGCGATAGACTTATGGGAAAAGCCGGGATACATATGGTGGAAAGAGCAGATGATAAAAGGGGCAAAAAAAAGCGGAATTGATGTAAACATGCCTTATAACAAACTGACAAAGGAAGAAAAAGATGCAATATTCAAAGGCAATCAGCATTTTTACGGCATTAACGATTTCTTTGAAGAGATGGAGTCCAAGAGATACAAGCTCCATGTAAGGGTATTGCTGAGCAGGTACAGGAGCCCCGTGGTCTGTCCCAAATGCGGAGGGAGGAGGCTCTGCGAGAGTGCCCTCTCTTATAAAATAAACGGCCTCGATATAGCGGAATTATCCAATCTGCCGATATCGCAGCTTGCGCAGTGGTTTAAAAATTTACACTTATCTCCGATGCAGCGCGACATTGCAAAGGAGGCAATACGTCAAATATCTTTAAAGCTGCAGTTCCTTGAGAGGGTCGGCCTCGATTACCTCACGCTCAGCAGGCAGGCCAAGACATTGTCAGGCGGTGAATATCAGAGGGTTAATCTTTCCAATCAACTCGCATCTGCTCTTACCGGAACCCTTTATGTGCTCGATGAGCCCACCATAGGGCTGCACCCGAGGGACACGCAGCGGATCGCTGAAATAATGAGAGAGCTTTCATCTCTCGGCAACACTATAATCGTTGTCGAGCACGACAAAGATATAATCTCATCGGCTGACTGGGTCGTGGAGATGGGGACCGGAGGCGGGTATTTAGGCGGAGAGGTCGTATTTTCAGGACCGATGGATGAATTCTTGAAAACCGATACATTAACGGCAAGGTATATAAAAAAGTCAGAAGTCAGAAGTCAGTCGAAGCGACCCTCAGCGGAGACCCGCATCGGGGAGTCAGGAGTCAGAAAAAAAATAATATGTCCTCCGTTTATTAGCCTTTTCGGTGCTGCCGGAAATAATCTCAAAAACATAGACCTTAAAATTCCGCTTAACGCATTGACAGTTGTCACAGGCGTATCAGGCTCGGGCAAAAGCAGCCTTGTTGTCGAAACGCTGTATCTTGCGCTGGCGCACCATTTCAGGACAGAACCAGAACATCCGCTCCCTTATAGAAAAATTGAAGGGATTGAAAGGATAAAGGGAACAAGGCTTATAGACCAGACGCCTATCGGAAAGACACCGAGGTCAAATCCCATTACATACCTCAAGATATTCGATCCCATAAGAAAACTCTTTTCCCAGCAGATGGAGGCAAAGGCGCACAGCTATACCCCCGGCTTTTTCTCGTTCAATGTGCCGGGCGGAAGATGCGAGACGTGCAAGGGAGAAGGTTATCAAAAAATGGAAATGTATTTTTTTGAAGACATATTCATTAAATGCGAGGACTGTAAGGGAAGAAGATATAAGGAAGACGCTCTGAGGGTTACATACAAGGGCAAAAATATAAGCGACATCCTCGAGATGACAGTTGACGAGGCGTATGAGTTTTTCTCAGGCATTGCCGAGATAAAATCAAAACTCGGTCTCATGAGAGATATAGGACTCGGTTATCTTAGGCTCGGGCAGTCTGCCACAACCCTTTCAGGGGGCGAGGCACAGCGCCTAAAAATATGCGCCGAGCTAAGCGTAAGGGGGACTGCGTCCCCCTTACGAGAACCCCCTATGGGAAAAGGCATGCTCTATATTCTCGATGAGCCTACGGTAGGGCTGCATCACAATGATGTGCTGATGTTCATAAAAATAATAAAAAAGCTCGTTGACTCTGTGAACACGGTGCTGATCATCGAGCACAACCTCGATGTGATAGGACAGGCGGACTGGGTTATAGATTTAGGGCCTGAGGGCGGAGAAAAGGGAGGGAATATAATATTTGAAGGAATTCCTGAAGAACTAAAGAACGCGGCACATTCGTATACAGGGCAATATCTCAGGAAATATTTTTAAAAACCGAATCGAAAAATCCCCTGTCTATCGAAAAATCAATCTCGACGCATAAAAGATTTTCAGGGATATTCATTCCTTTGATCTTCACCATGTCTTTCTCTGTCGTAAGCAGAAAGTCGCATTCTGTCTTTTTGGACTGTTCTTCGAGATAACGCATGTCAGATATTGTATAACTATGATGATCTCTGTAAGCCTTAAAACCGGACAGTTCACCGCAAACAGACAAGGCAGTCTGCTTAAACGACTCCGGATTTGCAAGGCCGCAAAAGGCGTAAACTCTTTTGTGCTTTAACACTTCGACAGGGAACTCTTTTCCCGATGCGTTTTTAAGCCTGCGAATTTCATATTCAGAAAAATACACAGGCGCAGCAGAATTAAATCCTTTAAGCTCATTTATTAATGACTCATTCTTCGTCTTTGTTATGACAAACATGCCAGCCCGTTTAAGCTCGGAAAGCGGCTCTCTCAAAGGCCCGACAGGAAGCAGTCTTCTATTGCCGAATGGATTAGAACCGTCAATTAAAACAATGTCCATATCTCGGTAAAGCCTCCAGTGCTGAAAGCCGTCGTCAAGGATGAAGATTGGCTCATAGTTCATAGCTGATGGCTCATAGTTTTGTAAAAAAAACATTGCGCCTTCGTATCTGTCGGCGCATTTAACTATCGGGACATCTTTCAGTCTATCTGCCATTAATACAGGCTCGTCGCCGAAAAGAAGTGATGAGTCTTGCTTTGAGCTTTTTCCTTCTGATTTCTGACTTCTGACTTCTGACCTCTGGACAAGACACGGCCCTTTCGCATTCCCTTTATACCCTCTCGTCAAAATTATCGGACTAAAACCTCTCTTCTTTGCCTCTTCCGCAACATCTATTGTCGCCGGGGTCTTCCCAGTGCCTCCGATAGTAACATTGCCTATGCTGATAACAGTATGGGGAAGACGCTGCTGTCTTTTCAGCTTATAGCGCTTATCGAGAGAATAGCCTATGTAATAAATAAATTCAGGAAGCGTCATAAATATTTTTTTATCTCCTCCATCGCCCTTTCTACTGCGCCTGAATTTTTGTCATGCAAATCCTTTGCTGTTTTGCCCATCGCAGACATTTTTTCTGGAGAATTCAGAATATCTTTCAATGCCTGATAGAGATTGCCCTCTTCCACCCTTAATGCGCCGCCGCTTTTGTAAAATTCGTCAATAAACGGAAAATTCTCCATGTGCGGGCCGCATACAATGGCCTTGCTCCAATACGCCGGCTCAAGCGGATTCTGCCCTCCGTGTTCGATAAAACTTCCGCCAATTACCGCAATGGCGCACGCGCCGTAAACCGAGGCAAGCTCTCCTATGACATCGAGAAGGATAACGACTCCCGACATAATGCCCTCCGCAAGCTCTGACCTTTTAAAATATTTCACCCCTCTTTTTTTAATCAATTCTTCAACTTCCTTAAACCTTTCGGGATGCCGAGGAGCGACAATAAGATTGAGCATCGGAAAATCGGATTTAAGCTTCACATATGCATCGAGAATAATGTCTTCTTCTGTCCCGTGCGTGCTTCCCGCAATCATCGTAGTCCCTTGCAATATCCTTGTCCATTCGGGAACAGTAGAAGACGGCCTTGTATCGAACTTTAAATTGCCTATTGTCTTGATTTTATCAGGTTCTGCACCTAATTCCCTGATCCTTTCTGAGTACAACTCATTCTGCATGCAGAAAATGCTCACATTCTTCAAAACATCCTTTATAAAAAACCTTAGTTTCTTATATCCGCTAAATGACTTTCCGGATATCCTGCCATTCATCAACAAAACAGGAACACCGTTCCCACCCAGAATCCTGATGGCATTCGGCCATAATTCCGTTTCCATGATGATAAAAAGAGACGGTTTAAATTTTTTTAACGCACTGTTTACAGCAAATGGGAGATCGAAAGGGACATAGACAATTCTTGCAATATCGCCGATTCTTTCCCTTGCAACCTTCTGTCCTGTATCCGTAACAGTTGAAACTATAATCTCTGCAGTAGGATGTCTTTCCTTTATCTTCCTTATTAACGATACCGCTGCTATTACCTCTCCAACAGAGACCGCATGAATCCAGACAGTTTTTAGTTCGGAAGCTCGGAAGATCGGAAGCTCGGAAGTCTTTACTTCTGCACTTCTGCTCTTCCACACTTCCGCACTATGCTTACCGAATCTCTCCTTTAGCCATCTCCTTCTTAAATCCCGATGTCGTTTCAAATACTCGAATGGCAGCAAAAAAAATAAAAATAGAAGATAAATGAGACTATAGATGAGATACATTTATTTCTGCTGATGAAAGCTGCAGATCATAAAACCGTTTATAAATGCCGTTTTTCTGCATCAGCTCTTCCCGGCTTCCGGTTTCCGCTATTCTACCCTTTTCTAAGACCACAATCCTGTCAGATTTCTGCACCGTCGACAACCTGTGGGCAATAACAAATGTAGTCCTGTCCTTCATAAGTATATCAAGCGCTGACTGCACTATCATCTCCGATTCTGTATCAAGAGATGAAGTTGCTTCATCGAGTATAAGTATAGGCGGATTCTTCAAGATTGCCCTTGCTATGGAAAGCCTCTGTCTCTGTCCGCCGGAGATCATAACACCCCTCTCGCCTATAACTGTATCATAGCCATCCGGCAATTCAAGTATAAATTCATGAGCATAAGACGCCTTTGCTGCCTTTACTATATCTTCATCTGATGCATCAGGATTGCCGAACATTATATTGGCCATTACTGTATCGTTAAAGAGTATAATGTCCTGACTGACAAGACCTACCTGCTCTCTAAGTGATTTCAGGCTTACATTGGCAATATTTACTCCATCAATATAGATTGCGCCGTCCGTAGGCTCATAAAATCTTGGTATTAGGTCGCATAGGCTTGTTTTCCCTGCGCCGCTTCTCCCGACTATTGCGACGATTTCACCCCTTCTAATCTTCAAGTTTATCCCATTTAAAACGCTGTGCTTTGACGTTGGATATCTGAAAGATACGTTCCTGAATTCAATGCTGTCTGTAAAAGGATTAAGTTTCTCTTCTCCTTCTGCCTCAGGCTGCCTGTCAAACAGTTCGTCAAGCCTTTCCATTGATGCCTTTGCCTGCTGAATGCTGTTATTTGCTGAGGCAAGCCTCCTGGCAGGTGTATATATCATAAAGATTGCTGTTATGAATGAAAACAATTCGCCGGCAGTGATTACATCCTTAATAACAAGACTCCCTCCATACCATAAAACAGAAGCTATGCCAAGACCCCCTATTACATCCATCATCAGGGATGTAAATTCTGTAAGCCTTGTAGCGCGCACCATATTGCGGTAATAATTCTGATTTTTTTTCTTAAAGACTTTGCTCAGCGAGCTCCCGCGGCCATAAACCTTGATCATCTTTATTCCGGAAAAAGACTCTGAAAGAAATTCTGTTATCAAGGAAATATTTTTCTGGGCCTCTTTTGTGATTTTTCTCACCTTAATGCCGAGTTTCTTTGCCCTGTAAATTGCGAAAGGCAGAACTACAACTGCTAATAATGCGAGGTCCCATCTCCTGTAAAATGCCACAAAAATCAAAGCGATTATTGTTGCGCCTTCCACAAAGATGTCTTTTATCGCATATGATATAAGCCCCTGAAGTTGTCCGGCATCGTTTATTAATCTTGAAAGCATCGCTCCTGTTGACTCACGCTTAAAGTCATTAACAGGCAGAAGAAGCGTGTGATTATACAGCGAGTTTCTGAGATCCCTTGCAACCTTAAAACTTGTGGATTTCATAAGATACGCCTGAAAAAAACTAAAAAGACCTTTGAAAAGATACAGGATAAGAATTCCGAGGGGCAAAAGCGCCAAAAGACTTGTGTCTTTCTTTAGAAATATTCCGTCAAGCGCTGGTTTTACAAGCCATGCAAGTCCGCCGTTTACACCGGAAATCAGAAGACTTAATATTGCAGCAACAGCTATCCTCCCCCAATAAGGTCTTACAAGCAATACAAGCCGTTTAAACATTTGCGCTAACCCCTAATCCCCGAATAATTTCAGCCACCCGAAATGATGCTCTTCTGTCTGTAAAAAGGCCTTTGACCTTTTCAAATTGTGATCTCATCATATTGTTGTATGCAGAATCCTCAATGATTCTTGAAAGTTCCTTCATAATATTTTCTTTATTTACATCATTTTGTAACATTTCTTTCACTCGCGGGCCGGACTCGTCTCTGATTGACCGCTCCAGAAGAATATTTACAAGAGATATATGCCTTACCTTAACAATAAGCCTGCCTGCCAAATAAGTCAAAGGGGAGAGTTTATAAACAACAACCATAGGGACACCAAGAATCGCTGCCTGAAGAGTCGATGTGCCTGACGCTATAACTGCAACATCAGATGCAAGAAGTGATTTTATGGAGCTGCCGGCAATACGCAGATGGAGGTGGTCAAATCTCTTTAATTCGCTGTTTATTGCGGATAAACTGCTATTGTTTAGATTTGGGGCTATCGGCAGGACAAATTGATAATCAGGGTATCGTTTTCTTATGCTGTCCGCTGCATCAAACATAACAGGCAGAAGTTTTTTTATTTCATGTTCCCTGCTTCCCGGCATTAATGCCAACACAGGCCTATCAGAAATCAGCCCAAGTTCTTTTCTGACTTTTATTTTCGTTTCTTGGCGGTCTATATCCAAATTCCCGGCTTCTGACTTCTGGCTTCTGACTTCTGAAATAATTTCCCGTATCTCATCCAGAACAGGATGTCCGACAAATTCACAGGGGATGTCATGCTGTTTATATATTTCTTCTTCAAAAGGCAATATTACCGCCATTCTGTCAACCAACCTGCCGATCACCTTTACCCTCTTTCTTCTCCATGCCCACACTTGAGGGCTTACATAATAAAGGACTTTTATCCCCAGTTTTTTAGCCTCTCTTGCCACTCTGATATTAAAATCAGGGTAATCTATTAACACAATAACCTGGGGTCTGAATGATCTAAGAGAAACGGTAACTTTCTGGAATGTCCTTTTAATCTCGCTGTAAGTTTTTACAGCTTCTGAAATCCCGAAGGCGCTCGAAATCCTTGAGATCAGATGAACACCTGATGCCTCCATCCTTTCTCCGCCAACACCGATTACGCTCAATTCAGGGTTTTGAGCCTTTAGTTCCTTTGCAAGGAGTGAGCCATACAACTCTCCAGAGCTTTCCCCTGTAATTATCATAACGCGCTTCAACTCAGAGTTTTGAACCATAATTCTTAACTCTTAACTACTGTGTTACTGCCCTTATGATTATCTCACAGGTAGCGCGCATATCATCCTCATCCAGTTCTGGATATATGGGCAATGATAAAACTTCTCGTGAGACTCTTTCCGCCACAGGGAAGTCCCCTTCCCTATGTTCCATGAATCTCAGTGCCTCCTGCAGATGTAAAGGGATGGGGTAATATACTACCGAGGGCAAACCGCTATCACTTAACTTCTGCCGAATGAAATCTCTCTTATCACTTCTTATGGTATATTGATGATAAACATGAAAAGCTTCTGATTTCTCAACAGGACATCCAACCACATCAGAAAGCAAACTGTTATAAATAGATGCCTTATCACGTCTCATCCTGTTATACTCGTCAATCCGTTTAAACTTTACAAGGAGTATTCCTGCCTGTATCTCGTCAAGCCTGCTGTTATAGCCAAGACATTCATGCCTGTAACCTCCGCTTGATCCGTGATTCCTGAATTTCCTTATATCATTAGCCACCTTCTTATCATGCAGGATTATCATGCCGCCGTCGCCATACGCACCTAAATTCTTGCTTGGATAAAAGCTGAAACAACCTGCATCACCAAAACTTCCGGTTTTCCTACCATTCAATGACGCGCCGAATGACTGGGCACAATCCTCTATTACCTTGAGGTTATATTCCCTTGCAATATCCATTATTGCATTCATGTCTGCAGGATGGCCAAAGATGTGGACAGGAAGGATGGCCTTTGTTTTTTTGGTAATCTTCTTTTCAATAAGCGAAACATCAATGTTATAAGTCTCTGGCTCGATGTCCACAAACACAGGCTTTGCCCCTGTGTACAAGACCGCCTCTGCTGTCGCAAAAAATGTAAATGGGGTTGTTATAACCTCATCGCCTTCGCCTATCCCGACTGCCTTTAAAGAAAGGTGTATGGCGTCTGTTCCGGAAGCCACTCCTATAGCCTCCTCTACTGCGTGGTATGCCCTGATGTTTTCCTCAAGTTCAGAGACCTTTCTGCCTAAGATATACTGGGAACTTCTTAGTATATCGTCCAATATAACGGAGATTTCATCCTTTATTTCCAAATACTGTTTTCTTAAATCAATCATCGGTTTCATAGATTCCTCTTAATCGCCAATTATTCTGCTGACTTAATAATATCATTTATTTGCAGCGCAATCCCTAAGGCGTTTCTCCCCTCAATAGCTGAAACTAAAGGCTTCTGCCTTGTTATTACACATCTTATAAAATCCTCTAATTCTTCTTTCAGCGGCTCTTTTCTTTCTAATCTGATTGTTTCCTGCAACAGTTCGTTTCCTTTTCGTGAAAATTTCTTGACTTCCATGTTGTGATAATCAACAAGAAGATACGACCCTTTCTGGAATATTTTAAGCTTTCTCGATCTTTCGGAGAAAATTCTTCCGGATGTCATCAGCGCCTGAATGCCGCTGTCAAATTCAATCCACGCCTTTGCTATGTCAATATTGCCTGTAAGCAGTTTTGCCCCGGTTGCCTTAATGTCTTTTATGTCTGTCTTCTGCCCTATAATTGCAAGGACTATATCAATATCGTGTATCATCAGATCAAGGGTCACATCCACATCAATGCCCCTGCCGAGGAACGGAGACAGCCTCTCTGCCTCAATAAACACAGGTTTGTCCAGCATGGGATAGACTGCTGTCAGAGCCGGATTAAATCTCTCAAGATGTCCCACCTGTATTATGCTTCCTTTTTTTTCTGCCATCTCAATTAATCTATCCGCATCTTCAACACTGGTTGTAATGGGCTTTTCAATCAGAACATCCCTTCCTGCCTCTATGCAGTCCATGGCTATCCCATAATGAGTTGTGGTAGGTGTGACTATGCTTACAGCATTAATGTCGCTCGGAATATCTCTGTAATCATTGTAAAATTCGCATTCATAATTCCTCGCTATATCTTCAGCACGTTTTCTGTCTGAATCAATAATAGCTGCAAGTCTGACATCATTGGATTCTTCGGCAAGCTCCGAAAAAATACGGGCATGATGCTGTCCTAAATAACCAACCCCTATTACAGCCACATTAATCATTTTGCACTCCGCATTTTGTTTCTTGCATTTTACTCATCACTCTTTCCTTTGCCTTTTTAAAACCATCAGTGCGAAGAATATGAAAAATCTCTTCTGATGCAGCATCCTTTAAAAAATTTTCCCTTATTTTTTTGTCTTTTACTTCTTTTATTGCCACCTTACGCATTCTTGATAAAAAATTTAGGTACCTTCCGAAGTCTTCTTTATACAATGACTCCAGTTCAATCCGCATCTTTCTGGCCACAGCTGGGCTAGCGCCGGATGTGGATATGGCAACAGTCAACGGCCCCCTCTTTATGACTGACGGCACAATGAAATTGGCCATTGACGGCTGGTCAACTACATTTACAAGACACGGGGCATCTGCAGAAACCTTTCTGTTTATCCTATCATCAGATGTCGCTGCAATAACCAGAAAAGCCTTTTTCAAATCTCCATTCCTGTAATTCCTTTTTATATGCTTTATCTTGCCTTCTATCTTCTTTTTTTCAAGAGCGCTGGTAAGGACAGGACTTATTATCTTAACGCGAGCTCCGGATTTAAGGAGGGATAAAACCTTTCTTTCTGCAACCCTTCCGCCTCCCACAACAACACACTGTTTATCAAGCAGGTTTATAAAGGCAGGATAGTAATGGCAAAGTCTCACCGCTTTTCTATTTCCTTCTTCGCTTCTGACGCAAATCTGCTGGAAGGGTATTTATCAATCAATTTTCTGAACGTTTCTTTCGCTTTATCTTCCAACTTCATTGCCTTGTATGACTTGGCCAAAAGCAGCAGTGCTTCATCACCTCTCTTATATTCAGGGAATTCTTTAAGCAATCTCTCAAACCTGTTTATGGCAGAATTATATGAATCTTTTTTATAATAAAATTGTCCGATTATGAACTCCCCATCGGCAATTATATTCTTGCACTTCTCTATCCTGAGTTCCACTACTTCCCTGTATGGGTTTCTCGGATATAATTCTTTTAATTTTATGAATTCCTTGAGCGCCTTTTGCGCTTCGCCAGTCCCCCTCTCCGAAGATTCAATCTGCGAAAAATATGCCATTGCAATTTGATACTGGGCATAAGGTGCGTACTGGTTGTCAGGATAAAACTCAAGAAACTTCCTGTATTCCTCAATGCCGATATCGGGATCTCCTTCCCTAACATAAGAATCAGCCGTTTTAAGATGCGCCAGAGGAGCATATTTCTTTGCAATATCCCTGTTCTTCACCTCAAAAAGAATTTTTCTCGCCTCTTCATACTCCTTGTCATTCAGCAGACTATCTGCCTTTGACATATATTTTTCAGGATCAAAAACGTCTTCCTTTTTTACTTCTTTCCCGCCCCTACATGAAGACAGAAGACAGATGACAGAGAACATAACACATATAAAAAACAACACTTGTCCTCTATTTTCTGTGTTCTGACTTCTAACTTCTGTGACTCCAATTTTCATAGCGTTTATTAAAACCTTTAATCCCTTTTTTAGTCAATAGCCCATAATCCGTAGCCAAACATTTACAGAAACAAAGCAGGCATGGGTGAAAAGGCTTTATCAGCGATACCTTAGCGCCGAACTCTCCGACATTAGAGGCAATTTCAATATCACCCTTTGCATTCAGCAGTATAAACAGGCATTTAATAATCTTATCGCATTGATAAAGACTTTGAAGGCGTGACTGCTTTGTTTGATTACGGATTATGGACAGCTTAACACCATTATTTTTGACTTATACATAACCTATAATTTAAACTGTTTGTTTAGGAGGATGTATATATGTTCAGAAACATCATAATATTTGCATTTACACTTTATCTTATGACATTTTTGTCATTTTCAGCCAGCGCACAGAATAAGGAATCAAAAAAAGAGCATGAAAAGTCTTTAACCATCCTAAAAGAAGAATTAATATCCTATTTCAAGCCTGTTGCAGGAAGCATTGTTGCTGCGAATGGAGACACAGTTAAAATAGACGCTGGGCAAAAGCAATTGATTAAAGTCGGGATGAGGCTTAATGCATTCAAGGAAGGGGCAAGTTTCGTCCATCCTGTAACAAAAGAACCCCTCGGCAAAATAGAGATCCCTGTCGGCAATATCGAAATCATATCAATAAGCGAAAATGATTCTACAGGCAAAATAATCAAGGGGAAAGTTGATGATTTTAAAGACGCAAAAGTTAAAATCCCGGGCACGAAGGTGAAGGTCTTATTTTATCAGGGGAATGTTGATTGGTTCTTAGGAGATAGTTATTACCAGATGCTTAAAGAAAGCGGCAGGTTTGAGTTGATAGATACAGGGATTCAAACGGATGACGTCCAGAAAATAATTTCTGAAGCAAAGGCAAAAGGCGCAGATATAGCATTGATCCTATCATCCTCAGAATCCAAGGATCATATAAATCTTACGCAAAAGATCTTGATGGTCAATGATTCAAAACAGTTTTCAGAAACAAAGTCTAAGGTTGATATTGCTCATGTTAAAGAACTGAGGTTCAAGGCAGGACTCTTTAGTGCAAAAGAAGGAGAGGCCATCCTGTCATTCCAACTGCCCTTTGGCGCCAGACGCCTTGCTATAGGAGACATTGACGGAGACGGCAATCCTGAGATAATCCTCGCATCAGGCGACCATATAAAGGTTTATGCTGCAGGGGTTGACCTCAAATTATTGTGGGATTTCAAAATCCCTTCAACAACTGAGGTCCTGTGGGTAGATACAGCAGACAGCAATAAAAACAAAAGAGACGAGGTGCTTATCACTTCTTTATACGATACAGACATAATATCATTTATTTACGAGCTGCGCGGTTCTGACTTTGTACAAATACATAAATTCCAGGACACCTTCCTAAGAAGAATCGACAATAACCTGATCGGTCAAAAATACACGAAGAGTGACGGCTATGACGGAAATGTATTTACGATTCTCTATAGCAATGGAACATATAAAAGCAGCGATTCCCTTAAACTGCCGCAAGGGGTCAATATTTATGACTTTCAGCGCATCAGTTCCACTGAAGGAAAACAGACAATTCTGGCCTGGGATGAGGCAGGCTATTTGCACCTCTACGACGAAAAAGGAATAAGGGTGTGGGTAAGTGCGCAGGAATTTGGAGGTTTTTTGACGCAATTTAAAAAAGAGTCCCCAATTGTGATGATCGACAGGGGGAGTTGGTCAGTAAAAGACAGACTTGTCCTGTTAAGCGGGAATGAAGTCCTTGCAGTAAAACGCAAACCCTTACTCGGAATTGCAAAGGGACTGGGATACAAAAGCTCAGAGATAAAGAGTTTTTGGTGGAATGGGATCACAATCGAAGAGGGTTCCCTGCTCAAAGAAATAGGCGGTGAAATCCTTGATTATGCCATCGTAGGCGACAGAATAGTAGTGCTGTCAAAACCCTTGTTCGGTATAAGGGCAGGCAATATACTTAAAGGAGAAAATCCCTTCGGCACAATGCTGTATATATTTTCATTGAAAGGAATCTAAAAAAGAAATTCCCGTCACTACTGTAAAAATGAGCATTCCGCTACACATAGGAATAATAATGGACGGCAATGGCCGATGGGCAGAGATGAGAGGATTGCCGCGATTTGAAGGTCACAGAAGAGGCGTAGAGAGGGCCATGGAAATTACTGAAGCGGCTCTGGGCACAGGGATAAAAGTCCTGTCCCTCTATGCTTTTTCAATAGAAAACTGGAGGAGGCCGGAAGATGAGATCTCTGTAATTATGAGTCTTTTGGAATCAACATTAAAGGGGAAATCCTTGAACTTTATGAAGGAAGGGATAAAATTCAAGGTTATCGGCAACAGGGACAGATTGTCGGACAACACAAGGGAAATAGTTGAAAGCGTAGAGCGCCTAACCGAAAATAATGATAAATTTACTCTGCAATGTGCCCTCAGTTACAGTGGAAGGGATGAGATTATAAGAGCAGTTAAAAGGGCTATAAGCATTGGGCTGTCCCCTGAGGATATTTCTGAGGAAAGGATAAGCCAACTGCTGGATACCTCGGGCATACCGGATCTAGATCTAATAATAAGAACAAGCGGCGAACAGAGGTTGAGCAACTTCCTGCTCTGGCAATCGGCATATTCAGAATTTTATTTTACCAGCACATTATGGCCTGACTTTACTAAAGAAGAGCTGCTGGAAGCGATCTATAATTATCAGACAAGAGACAGACGCTTTGGGAAGCTGACAAATGGAGCGGTCAAATGCACCTGAAACGCTTTATCGTGGCCGTTATCGCCCTGCCACTCTTCTATCTGTATGTAACAAAATTACCTCCTCTTTTCTTTCTCATCCTTTTGACCACAGCATCTGTGCTCGCACAGATCGAATTTCATTCCATGTATAAGACAAAAAAGACAATATCACTCATTGGAATAATACTCGGCATACTGCTCTTTATCTTATCAGGAAGTCAGCCTTTAACCTTCAACATTCAGCCCTTTATAATAGCTTTTATACTAATAGCAACAGCCCGTTTGCTCCTTGTTAAAGACCCGGTCTCTTCGCTTAAAGACATATCTCCTGCTATCATTAGCCTATTGTATATCCCAAATCTCCTGCTTGCTCAGTGGCATCTGAGACTGCAGGGATATGAATGGATAATCTTTTTGTATGGCTGTGTCTGGGCGTCAGACAGTCTTGCATATTATGTTGGCAAAAGAATTGGGAAAAGAAAGCTTTATGAAAAGGTAAGCCCGAACAAAACCATAGCAGGCGCCTTTGGCTCAATAGTCGGAGGGATTCTATCTTCTCTGCTGCTTGGAAGCCTTTTGGAAATCATCCAGAAATTTATGCTCTCTCCGTTAAAATTAATACTCATTGGGGCGATTATAGGCGCTGTAACCATTGCAGGAGACCTCATTGAATCTATGTTTAAAAGAGATGCAGGGGTAAAGGATTCAAGCTCTATAATCCCAGGGCATGGCGGCATTCTTGACAAGATAGACGGGGTGCTTTTTGCAGGACCGGTGCTTTACTGGATAACCTTAGTCTTATGAAAAATATTGTAATTTTAGGCTCCACCGGCTCCATAGGCAGGAATGCCCTCGAGGTAATCTCTAAATTTCAGGAGAGATTCAGGGTTGTTGGACTTGCTGCCGGGAAAAATATTTCACTTTTAGCTGAGCAGATAAAAAAGTTTCAGCCAAAAGTTGTTGCAGTATCAGATGAAAAAGCTTACAGGGATTTAAAGTCCGAAATACAAAATACAAAATACAAAATACAAAATTTACCGGAAATGCTTTCCGGCACAGATGGAATATGCGCCGTTGCATCCATGCTGCAGGCTGACATTATATTATCTTCTATTGTAGGTTCAGCTGGACTTCTTCCGACTATCGCCGCAATCAGGGCAGGAAAAACCATTGCCCTCGCAAACAAAGAGACACTTGTAACAGCAGGAGAAATGGTAATGTCAATGGCAGAAAAGCATAATGCTCATATCCTTCCTGTAGACAGTGAACACAGCGCCCTGTTTCAATGTCTGGAGAAACAGACTAAAGACAATATAAAGAAGCTCATTCTCACAGCATCCGGAGGGCCGTTTATAAATATGACCGCTGAAGACCTCAATAATGTTTCGCCCAGAGAGGCGCTTAACCATCCGAATTGGAGCATGGGCAGAAAGATAACAATTGACTCTGCAACCCTGATGAATAAAGGTCTTGAAGTTATCGAGGCATATCATCTGTTTAACATGCCTGTCGAGAAAATAGATGTCCTCATACATCCCCAGAGCATTATCCACTCCATTGTGGAGTTCAAAGACGGCAGCTACCTTGCCCAACTCTCAATGCCGGACATGAAAGCGCCCATTGCCTATGCCCTCTCTTATCCTGAAAGGCTGGCAAATGTCATTGAACCTATCAACTGGGAAGAAATATCCGGATTGACATTTAAAAAACCTGATACAAAAACATTCCCTTGCCTCTCCTTTGCATATGATGCAATAGAGGCAGGAGGGACAATGCCTGCTGTTCTCAATGCCTCCAATGAAATTGCTGTAGCAGCCTTCCTTGGCGGTGTTATCGGTTTTAGTGATATACCTGTTATAATAAAAAAAGTAATGGATGTCCACAAACTTCAACCTGCCGATGATATTAATACAATACTGGAAGCTGACGGCTGGGCAAGGAGAAAAACACAGGAGGAACTAAATAAATGACAATAATTTCAGCAATACTCTTATTCGGCTTTCTGATATTCATTCATGAATTAGGACATTTCATATTTGCTAAAATTAGCAATGTTAAAGTGCTTAAGTTCTCTCTCGGTTTCGGACCAAGAATTATCAGTAAAAAGATTGGCGAAACAGAATATATGATATCCGCGGTGCCGCTTGGCGGATATGTAAAGATGCTGGGAGAAGACCCCGAAGAAGAGATTGATAGTTCAGAAAAAGAACGTTCATACAAAAATCAGAGTGTGCGCAAAAAGGCTTCCATAGTATTCGCAGGCCCTTTGTTCAACCTCATGACAGCAGTGGTTATATTCTTCTTTGCATTCCTCATAGGCATACCAAACCTGCTTCCTGTAATAGGTGAGATAATGCCTGATTCTCCTGCTGCAGGGGCGATGCTCCAAAAGGGAGACAGGATAACAGAGATCGACGGCAAACAAATAAAACTATGGGCAGAGATGACAGAAATAATTCATAAAAGCGCTGGAAAACCCCTTGTTTTAAAAGTGCAGCGAAACTCAGAATCAATGGTTATCGCTATTACGCCTGACAAAAAAAGGGTTAAAGACATATTTGGACAAGAAGTAGAGACAGGGCTTATAGGAATAAAACCAGCCGATGAGACTATTATAATACGAGAGAGTCTTTTTAATTCAGTTAAAGATGCCTTTCTAAAGACATGGGAACTATCTGCACTGACAGTGATAGGTGTAATAAAGCTGATTCAGAGAATAATCCCAATCGAGACAATCGGAGGTCCTATACTCATATTCCAGTTAGCTGAAAAGCAGGCTTCAACAGGAGCGCTTAATTTCTTTGTGTTTGCAGCAGTTATAAGCATAAACTTGGGGGTGCTTAACCTTCTGCCCATACCAATCCTTGACGGCGGACACCTCATGTTCCTCGGAATCGAATTGATAAGGAAAAAACCATTAAGCGAAAAGGCTATAGCTATAGCCCACCGCATAGGGATTGTCATAATAATCGCCCTGATGGCTTTTGCGATGTATAACGACATATTCAGGCTTTTCAATGGAAAACCCGTTCCATAAAAAACCTGCCTCAATAAAATACCTCCGCTCATCAGGCGGGGTTATCTTCAAAAAGACAGACGCCAAACCCGAGGTAGCGCTCATTGCGACTAAAAACAAAACTGTATGGACACTCCCAAAGGGCATAATAGACAGAGGCGAGTCTCCTGAGACAACTGCCGCGAGGGAAATAGAAGAAGAAACAGGATTAAAAGGAGAGATTATTGATGCCATAGGCGAAAAGTCATATTGGTTTTACCTTAAGGAAAAAAACATCAGATGCAAGAAAACAGTTACATATTTTTTATTGAGGCACATAAGTGGAAACACAGAAAATTACTGCTCGGAAGTTGATGAAGCAAAGTGGTTCCCTATTGATGAAGCTGTAAAACTGGTCTCATATAAACGCGACAAAGAAATACTGGAAAAGGCAAAGGAGAGATTAGAGCAGAGCAACAGCGCAGCAGAGCAGTAGTTTTTCTTTTGCTGCTGCTCTAATAACGATTATGGGACAGATATTAGATTGGAATGAATTAAAAGCGAAGATTGACAGACTCAAAGCTGCTGGCATGAAAATCGTCTTCACCAACGGCTGCTTTGATCTCATTCACATAGGACATATCAGATACTTAAAAGAGGCTAAGAAATTAGGAGATATCCTTGTAATAGGGTTAAACTCTGATTCTTCCATTAAAAGACTTAAGCCTCACAGGCCAATAATTCCTGAGATGCAAAGGGCAGAGGTGCTGGCATCCCTTGAAATGGTAGATTATGTGGCAATATTCAGTGAGGACACGCCTCATGAATTAATCAAAGACATCAAACCGGATATCCTTGTAAAAGGAGGGGACTGGAAAAAGGAAGATATTGTCGGCTCAGATATCGTACCAGAGATCCACAGCCTTTCATTTATTGAAGGCATATCCACAACAGACATAATTAAAAAGATAAAGAACTTGAAAGACTAAGAAGGGGACATGAAACATGTCCCCTTCTTTTTTCTCTCTAAAGTCAATCCAGTTTTAAATATCATAATACAGGAAAAACTCGTACGGATGCGGCCTCAGCCTAAGCTGGTCGACTTCCCTTGTCCTCTTGTAGTTTATCCATGTCTCGATAGCATCCTCTGTAAAGACATTGCCCTTCAGAAGGTACTCATGGTCTTCCTCGAGGTGGTTGAGCGCCTCATCAAGACTTCCCGGCATTGTCGGGACAGATGCGAGCTCCTCGGGACCGAGTTCGTAGATGTCCTTATCAAGAGGCTCGCCCGGATGTATCTTGTTCTCGATTCCATCCAATCCAGCCATGAGCATTGCTGTGAATGCGAGGTATGTATTGCATGAAGGATCCGGGAATCTGACCTCTACCCTCTTTGCCTTGGGGCTCGCGGAATATGTCGGGATTCTTATCGAAGCCGAGCGGTTTCTTGCGGAGTATGCAAGATTGACAGGGGCCTCAAATCCCGGTGTAAGCCTCTTGTAAGAGTTGGTTGTCGGGTTTGTAAACGCTGCGAGGGATTTGGCATGTTTCAATATGCCACCGATATAATACATGGCAAGCTCGCTCATCCCTGCATAGCCGTTTCCTGCGAAAAGCGGCTTTCCGCCCTTCCAAATGGACTGGTGGCAGTGCATGCCTGAGCCGTTGTCTCCGAAAAGTGGCTTAGGCATAAAGGTTACGGTCTTGCCATGCCTTCTTGCCACATTCTTGATTATGTATTTAAAGAGCATGTTCTTGTCCGCCATCCTCACAAGCGAGTCGAACCTCATATCGATCTCGGCCTGTCCTGCTGTGGCGACCTCATGATGCTCCCTTTCCACATAAATGCCGACCTTCTGCATCTCCATGACCATCTCTGTCCTGATGTTTACCAGACTGTCTGTGGGCGGCACAGGGAAATATCCTTCCTTGTGTCTCGGTTTATAGCCTAAGTTAGGATTCTCTTCACGGCCTGAATTCCAGATGCCTTCCACAGAATCAATAAAATAATATCCGCTGTGAGCATTCTGGTCGAAGCGAATGCCGTCAAAAATAAAGAACTCAGCCTCCGGGCCGAAATATGCGGTATCTCCAATGCCTGTTGATTTGAGATATGCCTCTGCCTTCTGAGCGATATAGCGGGGGTCTCTTGAGTAAAACTCTTTTGTAATAGGGTCAACAACATTACATATAAGGCTTATGGTTGGATACTCCATAAACGGGTCCATAAATGCTGTTGTGGGGTCAGGGATAATGAGCATGTCTGAGGTATGGATCGCCTGCCATCCCCTGATGGATGAGCCGTCAAAACCGAGCCCCTCCTCGAAAATCTCCTCCTTCATCTCTGCGATAGGCACTGCGAAGTGCTGCCAGATTCCTGGAAAATCAAGGAACTTGAAATTCGCCATCACCGCCTTGTTTTCCTCCGCCATCCTGATTACATCCTTTGGTGTCATTCCTTTTCCTCCTTTATTTAGTTGATGAGTTAATGAGTTAAAGGGTGAATGAAGCCTCTAAATACACTCATTTACCCATATACTCATATACTGCTTTAAACTGCTGTTTCGCCTCTTTCTCCTGTCCTGATCCTCACCACATCTTCAATGGAATAGACAAATATCTTTCCATCCCCGATCTTTCCTGTCTTTGCTGCCCTTTCTATGGCATCAACAACCTTCGGAGCGAGGACATCTGATATTACTATCTCTATCTTTATCTTAGGGATAAAATCAACTACATACTCTGCGCCTCTGTACAGTTCTGTATGCCCCTTTTGTCTTCCGAAACCCTTAACCTCAGTGACTGTCATGCCCTGTATGCCAATTTCATTCAGGGCGTCCTTCACCTCATCCAGCTTAAAAGGCTTGATTACTGCCTCTATTTTCTTCATGTCTCACCTCCTGTTTCGGTTAATGAATGAATGGGCAGATTTCACCCATTTACTCATCCATTCATTCACTTTTTTTAAAAAATGCCTCATAAAAATTCTGCGCCCTTCCATTATAAACTTCATAAAGCTTTTCTGTCTCTGTCTTCAGTTTGTCAAGATCAACATCCTCATTCTTCAGCCAGTCATAAATCATATTCTTTGTCACCTCAATATGAAACTGAAAAGCATATGCTTTATTGCCATGTCTGAATGCCTGATTCGGATAAAGTGAGGAACTCGCAAGTCTGACAGCTCCCTCTGGAATATCATAAGTCTCGCCATGCCAGTGAAATACCTTAAATTTCCTCCACAGGTCTCCTGCATGAGGATGAAATGCCAGTTTGCGCATTAATGGGTCTCTTATCCCTTCTTCTGTAAGTTCTATATCATACCAGCCGATTTCCTTTTCGCCCCCTTTGTACACCTGCGCACCGAGAGCCTTTGCCATTATCTGAGCGCCAAGACAGATTCCTAAAATCTTTTTATCTTCCTTGATAAAATCTTTTACAAGCTCATATTCTTTCTTAATATAAGGATAGACATCATCCTCATTCACACTCATTGGCCCGCCCATCATAATGAGGCCATCATATACTTCTGCCCCTGAAATATCCTCTCCTTTTGAGAGATCTATAATTTTGTATGCAATCCCTTTTGAGATAAGGAAATCTTCTATCGTTCCAGGCCCTTCTGATTCGATATTTTTGCAAATTAAAACTGTCATAAATTGATTTGATTAAATCAAATATTGTGCCAAATTGCTATCATTGAAAAACAAGGATTATTTATTTTGGGCAGGCATCTCATGCCTAAAAAGTAGGCAGGAGATGCCTGCTAATGAGGCAATCAATGCGTATAACCGCTTTCTCCATGTTGTGATATATCCAGCCCTTCAACCTCCGATTCCTCGTCAACCCTTAAGCCGACAATCTTGTCAAGGACTTTTAAGATTACAACGGTAACGACAAAAGAATAGACAACAGTGATTATTACCCCTATAAGTTGTGTAGAAAAAAGTTTAAAATTTCCAAAGAACCAGCCATCAGCGCCAGAAGGATTTATTGCCTTTTGAGCAAAAATGCCAAGCGCAAGAGAACCGAGTATGCCGCCAATTCCATGAACCCCGAAGGCATCGAGGGAGTCATCATAACCAAGACGGGTCTTCATGTTCAATGATATGTAACATATGCTACCTGCAGCTAACCCTATAAGAAGCGCTGACATAGGACCAACAAATCCAGATGCCGGCGTTATCGTTGCAAGTCCTGCGATAGAGCCTGTGGCCGCGCCAAACATAGTAGGCTTTCCCCTGTGAAGCCATTCAATAATTACCCAAATAATGGTTGCAGAGACAGCCGATATATGTGTAACGACAAATGTCATGGCGCTCAATGCGCCTGAAGAAAGAGCGCTTCCAGCATTAAAACCAAACCAACCAAACCAGAGGATCCCAGCGCCCAAGACCGTCATTGGAAGATCATGGGGGGTCATAGCATCATGCATATAGCCCTTTCTCTTACCAATTATCAACGCGGCTGCGAGAGCGGATATTCCTGATGTTATATGTACTACAATGCCTCCTGCAAAATCCAGTACGCCCAAACCTTTCAACCAGCCTCCGTCACCCCATACCCAATGAGCGACAGGGTTATAAACAAGAGTTGACCATAATACGGTGAACAGCAAGAATGCTGAAAACTTCATCCTTTCAGCAAACGCCCCTGTAATCAGCGCAGGCGTTATTACGGCAAACATAGCCTGATATATCATGAAAGCTATATGAGGAATAGTTGCAGCATAATTGGCATTAGGCTCAACTGACACGCCATTCAGCCCAAGCCAATCAAGACTGCCTATAACACCACCCATATCAGGACCAAATGAAAGGCTATACCCGAACAATACCCACTGTAGGCTTACCACAGCAATAGCTACAAAGCTCTGCATGATTGTGCCGAGGACATTTTTTCTCCTGACCATTCCGCCGTAAAACAAGGCAAGACCGGGTGTCATGAGCATTACAAATGCCGCAGACATAAGAACAAAGGCAGTGTCAGCAGAATTTATGCTGCTGCCTGTTTCTGCATATGCATAGAATGGAAATCCCAGCATAGCCATTGTAAAGACTAAAGATAATTTTTTCATATCCAACCTCTTGCTAATATAAGTTTTATCCTTAATTAAGGATTTATCTAAAATAAAAAAGCAGCGGATAAAGTATTTGAGCAGTTTTAACAGCCCAGACGCAGCTTATGAAACTGAATTAATAGCCAGAAACATGCCAGAAAATATGCCCTTGATTTCCAAGGGAATCCAGAACAAATAGAAACATGGGGTCATACAATTTTGTATGACCCCATGTTTAAAATAAGTTTTTTATCCCTTCAAAACAAGGACTTAGAGATTGATTACATTTTTGTTGCAACTACATCTTTGTAGGCTATATTGCAGTCTCTCCAGACTCTCCTGTCCTTATTCTTATTACTTCCTCAAGAGGATATACGAATATCTTTCCGTCTCCTATCTTTCCGGTCTTTGCCTTTTCCTGGATAGTGGTCACGACTTTCTCCACCATATTCTCTGCTATAACTATCTCAAGCTTTATCTTGGGGATGAAGGCTATGTCGTATTCAGCGCCTCTGTAAAGCTCCACATGTCCCTTTTGCCTTCCAAAACCCTTAACCTCTGTAACTGTCATGCCCTGTATCCCTATTGCGTTAAGGGCATCTTTTACTTCATCGAGTTTGAACGGCTTTATTATCGCTTCTATCTTTTTCATGTCTCCTCCTAATTTTTTAAATTATTACAACCTGATAGGGATAGCTTTTGAGCGGTTTTTTTCGGCGATCAGCGAGGACATGGATGTCCAAGCAGGCGAAAACCTCAGAGACAGGCTGGAAGCCTGTCGAGAATGAGCGAAAATGCTATCCTTATCAGGTCTACCCATGGATCATAAGTTATACGCCCTTTCACCGTGCTGGCTCTCATCAAGCCCTTCTATCTCTTCTTCAACATCAACCCTGAGTCCGACAAATGCCTTTATTATCATGAAAATTACAGCGGTAACAACAGCAGTATAAACAATTGTCACCCCAACAGCTATGATCTGGGTCCAAAGCTGTCCCGGATTGCCGTAAAGGAGCCCTTTGCCTGCCTCATTGATCGAGGGGTCGGCGAACACTCCTGTCAGGATCGCACCGAGTGTTCCGGCTACTCCATGTATTCCGAATGCGTCGAGTGTATCGTCATACCCTAACTTCGGTTTAAGCACCGCAACCGACATGAACGAGACAATGCCTGCCGCGATCCCTATGATTAGAGCACCGGTTATATTCACAAAACCGGCTGCCGGAGTTATTGCAACGAGACCTGCGACTGCGCCTGATGCGAGGCCCAAAACAGTAGGCTTTTTAGAGCGTATCCACTCTGTGAACATCCATGCTACAGCGGCAATGGCGGTCGCTGTATTTGTGTTGATAAATGCCGCTCCGGCAAGTCCATTTGCTGCCAAGGCAGAGCCTGCATTGAATCCGAACCAGCCAAACCAGAGGAGACCAGCGCCTGTTACGACCATAGTTAAATTATTAGGAATGAGACTCGGTTCGCGCCTTTTGCCGAGAATGAGCGCTCCAACAAGCGCTGCGATACCTGCATTGATATGGACTACTGTTCCGCCAGCGAAGTCAAGCGCACCGAGTTTTGCGAGGAACCCGCCTCCCCATACCCAGTGCGCAACTGGAACATATGCAAAAGTCATCCAGAGTATGGAAAAAAATAGCCATGCAGAGAACTTCATCCGCTCGATATAGGCGCCGCTTGCAAGCGAAACCGTTATTGCGGCAAAGGTGAGCTGATACACTATGAATATGTATTCAGGGATCGTCTTTGCGGCCTCTGAAATGCTGTTAACACCGACACCTGCAAGGAAAATCTTTGCGGGGCTTCCTATAATTCCAGAGATATCGTTCCCAAAGGCAAAGGTATAGCCGTAAATTACCCAGAGCACACTCACGATGCAAAATGTTACAAATGATATGGCGATGGTATTAAGCGTGTCCTTTCTTTTTGAGAGCCCTCCGTAAAAGAGCGCCAGTCCCGGAATTGTCATCAGCATGACAAGCGCTGTCGCAATGATCATCCACGCGGTATCCCCTGTGTCAATCTTTAAATGTTCCATGTTTACCTCCATAGTTTTTAAAAGTTGAATGTCAGATTTATACCTGTCACAAAGGTATCATCCAGCTTTCCATTCGGATTATACGAATTGCCGTTAATGCTCTTTTTAGCCTTGCCCGAAAGCGGGAACCAGTACTGGGCTATCGGCTGGAGCAAAACATTCTTTGCAATAGGTATTGTAAGGCCTGCCTTCACCATTCCGTCATGAAACGTCTGATATTTTTTGCCAGTGTACGCTCCTGTTGATGCCTCATATGTCTTCCAGTAGTTGTTGCTTCCTGCAAAATAACCCGCAGATGCTCCGAGGTCGAGCGTTATCTCCTTGTATAAAGGCATTGAATGAGCTATCGAAAAGTTGAAATAAGTGCCTCCATACTCGTTTATGTCCCTATACACCGAAAGAGTAGGCTTCAATAGGGTGTCATACGCTATGGTAATGAAGACCTCATCTGTTTCAGCCGTATAATCCGTGCCGTAATAGATATAGCCCCCTGTAAGGCTCAGCTTGTCTATGGCATAAGTGTAGTTCAGCGTCAAATCCGTCTCGTTAAGGTCTTTTTTCCCCTGACTTGAAAGATAGTTCGCGTTCGTAACGGTCTGAGTAGGGTTGACATTACTGTCAATGTTGCTCCATAGAGATGCGGAAAATCCTTTGTAGGAGACGCTTATAGAGGGCTGAACGACAAAGCTTCTGGCGCTTAACTCGTATCCCCTGAATATGTATTTGCTGAATGCGCCGACCGATGCGCTGCCGGTTACCTCGTCCTCAGCATAAGCGCCGGCAACTGACAAACTAAGCGCTAAAGCAACTGCCAATGCCGAAATCCTTAATCCTTTCATTTCAACACCTCCAAATCGATTCTTTCTTTTAACTAAAAGCCAGAATTGTGCCAGTTTATGAGGTGTTGATTTATAAAGAAATTGTCAAAAAGATGTTGTGCGAATGTGGGACAAATTTGTAATGAGTCTACAATATTGTTAGAAAATAATCTGGAGGAATGTTGGTCGCCTCAGGCGGCGATAACAATAAGATGCTGTCGCCCATCAGACAGAATGGCTAATCCCTGTTATTTAGTTTCATTTATGTGCTTTGGCTACAGACGAGGATACTCTATGATTTTACTATCAGCACAGGACAATGGGCATAGCCTATGACCTTTTCGACAACGCTTCCCATTAGAAGCCTTTTCAGCCCGGTCCTTCCGTGAGAGCCCATTACGATGGCATTTATGCTCAGGTCTTCGGCTATGTCGAGTATCATCCGGTGGCTTTCTCCCTCTCTCACGAGCGTCTCTGCCTTTATTCCGGCGGACTCAGCCAGTTTCTTTGCATCCTCTACATAGGCTTTTGCCTTATTGATCAGGTCATCCACCACCTGCGGGGCCTCTGCATAAAACTCAGCGGGCATATCAACAATAGATACGATTTTAAGTTCCCCTCCGTATGCCTCTGCAAAGTCTATTGCCCGCTCAACAGCAGCCTTGCTGTACTTTGAGCCATCTGTTGCAATAAGAATCTTCTTCCATCCGATCTCTCCGTCCCTCGGAACGACAAGAATATCTCTCTGGCTGTGACCAATGACACGCGCAGTAACGCTTCCCATAAGCGTCCGTTCGAGGCGCGCTAACCCGCGTCTGCCCATTATAATAAGTTCTGCATTTTCTGCCTCGGCAAGGTCAATTATCCTCTGGTACGGATCTCCTTCCTCGCACACGGTCTTTATTAATGCGCCGTCTGTCCTTGCAAGTTCTTTTGCCTTTGCAAGAGCTTCTTCGCATGGCTTGTGCATGGTCTCCATGATATTACCGACACCAACGAGATCGAGGTCTCCCTCATATGACGGAACTACACATACGACCGTGATCCAGCTTTTTTCAGCAGCAGCCAGTTTGAATGACTGCCTCAATGCATTAAAACCAGACTCTGAGCCGTCAATCGCTACTATCATTTTCTTGCACCTAGTCAAAGGTGGACGGCATGCAGATACTCAAACGCTGCCGGGATCTCTATCCGGACACAGAGGTCATAATGATAACCGGCTATGCCACGCTCGACTCTGCGGTCAACGCCATGAAGTATGGGGCATTTTACTATATAGCAAAGCCTTTCAAACTGAACGAAGTGCGGAAGGTCGTGCATGAGGCTGCGGAAAAGGTGCGCCTTAAAAAAAAGAACCAAACCCTCCGCGAGCAGATAGATAACTATCAGGGCAGGGTAAAAATAATCACTCAGGATGCCAACATGCAGAGGCTTCTTGATACGGCAAGGCAGATTGCCCCCACAGTTTGTAATGTCCTGATAAACGGAGAGAGCGGCACAGGCAAGGAGCTCTTTGCAAGATATGTGCATTTTAACAGCAAACGGTCAGAAGGTCCCTTCTTTGCAATAAACTGCAGTGCGTTCACAGAAGAGCTTTTGAGCAATGAGTTATTCGGCCATGAAAAAGGCGCATTCACTGGCGCGACTGTAATGAAAAAAGGATTGATAGAAATGGCATCAGGAGGCACATTGTTCCTCGATGAGATAACCGAGATGCCCCCGTCAATGCAGGTAAAACTGTTAAGGGTTATTCAGGACAAGGAACTTTTGAGGGTTGGAGGAACAGCGCCCGTAAAGGTAGATGTGAGATTTATAGCAGCAACCAACAGAAATGTACAGGATTCTATAAAAAACGGCCGATTCAGGCAGGATCTTTACTACAGGCTGAATGTGGTTTCGCTTTATATTCCGCCCCTTTCTGAAAGAAGGGACGACATCCCACTGTTGGGTTATTATTTCCTGAAGAAATATTCCACACTGATGAAAAAGGATATTGCGGAGATATCCACGGATGTAACCGCAGTATTGCTGAACTATGACTTTCCGGGGAATGTAAGGGAACTCGAAAATATCATAGAAAGAGGGGTTGCCCTTGCCAATGGAAACACCATCGAGCTTGCTCATCTTCCCGAGGACCTCAGGGAGTTGAACATAAGGATATTCAGAAAAAAAGAAGGTAAGATGCCATCTCTGGATGAACAGGAGATGTCTTATATAAAATGGGTATTGCAGGAAGTGGGCGGCAACAAGACCCTCGCTGCGCAGATACTCGGCATAGACAGGGTGTCCCTCTGGAGAAAACTGAAAAGATACGGCTTATTATGAAATCTTTGATTATCCTCATTTCAACGCATTCAGAGTCTTCATCATGCTGAGCAGAAAGTAGTGAATACCCAAGCCTATAAGAAAACCTATAGTTAGATTATTCAGCACAAAACCTGAAACTGCAGTGGAAAAAGCAATAAACAAAGCTGCCTTATCTGACCGTATATTTCTAACAAACAACGAGTGTTGTATTCCGACATAAAAGAGCAAAATGCCCAGAATGCCCTTTGGAAAGGCTGATATTATTGATAAAGCGGCATGACCGAAAAGCAGGGCAAGGGCTATGAGAGTAAAACCTATAATATATCCGGACCTCTCGTTTGTTGAACCAAATTTGTGATGCGCGGTCAGACCTCCGCAGCCGTGGCACATAGGAACACCGCCTATTATGCCTGACACAATATTGGCAATGCTCATACTCATCGGGATGCTCTTAAGATTCAGTTTTTCAGCTCTCTTGCCATAGAGAAGCTTACCTGTCGCCTCAGTAGCTACTATAGCATTGCCGAATGTCAGAGCTATTTGAGGCAAGACGAGCGTTGTAAAACCGATCCATAATTGCCATGGTTCAGGCAAAGTGATGGAGACGGCTACAGGACCGAGAGAAGTCATTTTTATTTCTTTCAGTGAAAGCGCTATCCCCAATATCATGATCGGGATAAGGGGCGGAACTTTCTTAATTGCCCAAAGACAGGAAATCAAGACAATTCCTGCGACTATGGCAATAAAAATATCGTCTCCAGAAAGAACTGCAGACGCCTTTATCAGCATTATGCCCAGCCCCAATTGTATCCCTCTTATTACTGATACAGGGAATATTCTGCCGATCCTAACGCCTAATCCTGTAAATGCTATCACAGCAAGGATAGCGCCCATAACAATGCCTGCTGAACTAATAGTGCTGCTGTTAATTCCTGATGCAATTGCGATAGCCGACATTGCCTTAAGAGGCTGAACAGGCATCGTAATTTTAAAATAATAGGCAGATGCTATATAGAAAATCCCTGCCATTAAAAATAAAGCAGTTGGGTTAAACCCGTTTTTTGCTATTAATGCAATAGCCAAAGGAAATAAAACACCTATATCGCCAAAGGCGCCTGATACGTCCCAGAGCGCACTTTTGAGATGAGGGAATTTTTGCTTAGTCTTATCTAATGAATCTCGCATTCTATTTTCAAGTAAATTTTATACTCTTGTCCGTTTTTTCGAGAAATTCGTTAAAGTCTCTATATAATTTCCAGAATGCCTCTATTGCTTTTTCTCCAGCCTCTGTAAGCCTCGCACCGCCTCCCCCCTTGCCGCCCGTAGCTGTTTCAACAAGCGGATTCTTTACCTGCCTGTTCATGGAATCAACAAGCTCCCATGCGTGGCGATATGACATGTTCATTGACTTTGCAGCCTCTGAAATTGAGCCGAATTGTTTAATCCTTTCAAGGAGAACCACCCTGCCATATCCGAGAAATGTTCCCTCTCTGCCTTCGATCCATACACGGCCTTTAAGCCTGAAACCTTCTGATTTACTTTTTCCCCTCTTGCCGCTCATAGTCGTAATATACAGATGGGAATAACGAAATGTCAATAGTCAACCTCAATGCCCTTAACGGGTTGACAAACAGACTGTATATGCTAATATTCTAAACAATGAAGAACAATGATTATTTTTATATCCTCGATGTCTTTGCTGAAGATAAATATTCAGGCAATCAACTTGCTGTCGTGATTATTAAAAATGCGCTTTCTGTCTCCAAAATGCAGCGTATTGCAAAGGAGTTCAACTTCTCTGAAACGACATTCATCATCTCAACCCAACCAGAAAACAGCGGTTACAATGTCCGCATATTTACGCCTGAAAGAGAAGTTCCGTTTGCAGGTCATCCGGTACTCGGAACTGCCTATGTAATACAAAGAGAGATAATTAAAGAACCTGTCAGAAGAATAATTCTCAATCTGAAAACAGGGCGGATACCTGTAAGGCCTGCTTTCAGAAGGAACAAGATTATCAGACTTACTATGAAGCAAAAAGAGCCTGTTTTCGGAAGGACATTCAATAATAATAAAGCCGCGGCAGTCTTAGGACTGCCTGCTTCGGATATTGACTCAGACTATCCCATACAGGAGGTTTCCACAGGACTGCCGTTTATCATAGTGCCGCTGAAGAATCTTGCAGCCGTAAAGAATTCAAAAATCGATAAAGAGAACTACTTTGAGTTAATCAAGAATGCAGAAGCAAAGGCGATTTTTGTCTTCTGCCCTGAAACATATAAAAAAGAAAATCATATCAATGCAAGGATGTTTGCGCCATATTTTGGAATAAATGAAGACCCTGCAACAGGAAGCGCAAATGGATGT
This sequence comes from Thermodesulfovibrionales bacterium, assembly GCA_030017995.1. Lineage (GTDB taxonomy): Bacteria > Nitrospirota > Thermodesulfovibrionia > Thermodesulfovibrionales > Dissulfurispiraceae > JASEGS01. Next base: position 4,951 of record JASEGS010000004.1, on the reverse strand, counting down.
CTCGCTGGATACCTTTTAACACATAACTATTTCGGACAAGGCAACATAGATATTCGCGTTGAACAGGGATATGAGATAGGAAGGCCTTCGCTGATATTTTTGAAGGCAAAGAAAACAAAGAGCAGCATTGAAATATATGTTGGTGGCAAAGTCATAGAGGTCACAAAAGGGATTCTGTTATAATCCTCCCATGCGTTTTATTGCAGATCTCCACATCCACTCAAAATATTCAAGGGCAACCAGCAAAGACATGTCGCCCGAAAGCATCTATAAATGGGCGCAGCTTAAAGGCATTTCAATAATCGGCACAGGAGACTTCACGCATCCCAGGTGGTTCAAGGAGCTTAATGAAAAACTCCAGCCAGCAGGCAACGGGTTTTTTAAATTAAAAAAAGAATTCATGACGGATGACATTCCCGATCCCTGCCGCTCCGATGTCTCTTTTATGCTCACATCTGAGATAAGCTGTATCTACACTAAAAACGGAAAAACAAGAAAGATACACTCGATTTTGTTTGTGCCTGATTTTGCTGCCGCAGCAAAGATAAATATAGCGCTCGCGAAGATAGGAAATCTCAATGCGGACGGAAGGCCTATACTCGGCCTTGATGCAAAAGAGCTTTTAAAGATTGTTTTAAACAAAGCGCCTGCCGGCATGCTCGTGCCTGCCCATGCGTGGACGCCGCACTTCTCGATATTCGGCGCGGAATCGGGATTCGATTCCTTTGAGGAATGCTTTGAGGATTTGACTCCGCATATTCATGCGATAGAGACAGGGCTATCATCAGACCCGCTTATGAACTGGAGGCTCTCTACTCTCGATAAAATAACCCTTCTCTCGAATTCGGACGCGCATTCTCCAGCCAAGATAGGACGCGAGGCTAATATATTCGATACCGAGATTTCATACAAGGCGATGATGGAAGCGATAAAGACAAGAAAAGGATTTATCGGGACAATAGAGTTTTTTCCAGAAGAGGGCAAATACCATTATGACGGGCACAGGACATGCGGCATAAGCCTGACACCAAAAGAAACCATTGAGCATAATTATCTCTGTCCTGTCTGCGGCAAGAGGGTTACTGTCGGTGTTATGCACAGGGTTGAAAAATTAGCGGACAGGAAGGAAGGCTTTAAACCAAAGGGCATGCCTTCATATCATTCAATAATCCCTTTACCGGAAATTATCTCCGAGGTGCTGAAGGTTGGAGCAAACAGCAAGGCAGTGGATAAGGAATATCAAAACCTCCTTCAAAAGCTCGGCAGCGAATTTAAAATACTCATGGATGTCCCGCTTAGCGATATTGAAAGAGCGGGTTCTCCGCTTATCAGAGAGGCGATATCGAGGATGCGCAAAGGCGATGTGCATATCGTGCCCGGATATGACGGCGAATACGGGAAGATAAAGATATTCGAAGCAGTGGAGCGAAAAGAGATCAAAGGGCAGTCAATGCTGTTCTGAATACGTGATATGGAAAATTTAACTTCACCCTCCCTCGATTTCAACGAACAATTCCTTCACTCCCTCCATATTATGGAGGAGACTGATAAAAATGTATTTATCACCGGCAGGGCAGGGACAGGCAAATCAACGCTTCTTCAGCATTTCAGGAATACTACGGAGAAGAACATCGCGGTGCTTGCGCCCACAGGCGTTGCAGCAGTGAATGTGAAAGGACAGACCATCCATTCGTTCTTCGGATTCAAACCTGATATCACTCCTGATCTGGTGAAGGGGATGCGGCCGAGAGAAAAGGTAATTTATAAAAAGCTTGACGCTATTGTGATTGACGAGGTCTCGATGGTGCGCGCAGACCTCATGGACTGTATCGCCGAATTCCTCCGCATTCACGGTAAAAGTAAGACCCAGCCCTTTGGCGGTCTTCAGATGATATTTATCGGAGACCTCTACCAGTTGCCGCCTGTTGTTACATCACGGGATAAGGCGCTGTTTGGAGGCCTTTATAAGAGTCCGTATTTCTTTGATGCAATGGTCTTCGGCAGAAGTTTTGATATGCAGTTCATAGAGCTTGAAAAGGTCTATCGCCAGAGGGATGACAGATTTCTGAACATCCTTAATGCGATAAGGAATAATACCGCCACTGACGAGGATATTTCCGCGATCAATGCGCGGCATATGCCGGACTTTCATGACGACAAGGGCTTTTATATCTATCTCACCACAACAAACGACCTTGCCGCCTCAATTAACACAAAAAGGCTCGCTGATCTCAAAGGTAAAGAATATAGCTATCACGGGTTGATAGAAGGGGATTTTAATGTAAAAGACCTTCCAACAGGGCTTGACATCACCCTCAAGATCGGCGCTCAGGTGATGCTACTGAATAACGACTCTATGGGGCGCTGGATCAACGGAAGCATAGGCAAGGTTACGGGCATTGAAAAGATAAAGGGCGAGCCTGATGCGATCCATGTGGAGCTTCAGGATGGAGAGATTGTTGATGTCGGGCCTTATACATGGGGGATGTATGAATTTCATTACGACAAAAAATCAGGCGCGGTTATATCGGATGTAGTCGGCACATTCACGCAATATCCCCTCAAGCTCGCATGGGCGGTAACCATACACAAGGGACAGGGCATGACCTTTGAAAGGGTGATAATAGACATAGGCAGGGGAACATTTTCGCACGGGCAGTTGTATGTTGCTCTTTCAAGATGCACAAGCCTTGAGGGGATTGTCCTCAAAAAAACGATTGCAAAAAAGCACATCTTTATGGATTGGCGGGTTGTGGATTTTGTTACGAAATATCAGTATAAACAGGCGCAAAAGAATCTGCCGTCTGATGAAAAATTTTCCATAATAGAGAAGGCTGTAAAGGATAAAAGGCCGCTTGAAATTACCTACCTTAAGACAAAGGACGAGAAATCAAGACGCACTATCATTCCACGCTTTGTTGGAGAGCTTGAATATAATGGCAGGAAATTCACTGGCGTTCAGGCGTTTTGCACAGCGAGGAAGGACAATAGGGTGTTTCATATAGAGCGGATACTCGAGATAAAGATGGTTGAGTAGATAAATTGCAGCTACCTGCATCTCACATGCTTGACGGACTCAATAAATCCCAGCATGTCGTTAAATATATCTTGACATTATTGTCTGATATGATAATCTTGAAATATAAAACCAAATCAGGAGGCTGGAAATGCTTTCAAAAATACCCTTTGACATTAAAAAAATAAGAAAAGAAGACATTGACAAAGAGATTTTAAGGACAGGAATAATAGCTGAACTGGACGCCATAAACCTCTATAAACAGATGGCGGCGCTGACTACAAACAAAAATATACGAAAGATTCTGCTCGACATAGCAAAGGAGGAGAAGACCCACACAGGCGAATTTCAGGCATTGCTGCTATCTCTGGACAAAGAGCAAAAAAAAGAGATGGAAGAAGGGAAAAAGGAAGTAAAGGAACTAACAGGGATATAAGAGGTTAAATGTTCCTCGAAGGACAAATGTCATAAAGCACACACTCGCTATGTCTTGGCTTTTTTGCCTGACAGGTATTTCTTCCGTGAAAGATTAAAAAATGCGTGATATTGCCCCAATCCTCTCTTGGGATCACAGCCATTAAATCCTTCTCTATTTTCACAGGGTCCTCATTCTTTGTGAGACCAAGTCTGTATGCCACACGCCTTACATGGGTATCCACTGCTATCCCCTCATTGATACCGTAAGCATAGAAAAGGATAATATTTGCAGTCTTTCTGGCAACACCCGGAAGACTTATGAGTTCATCCATTGTCTTTGGCACTTTTGAAGCAAATCTTTCTACGATAATCTTTGCAGAAGCATGAATATTCTTCGCTTTGTTCCTGTAAAAATTAATGGAACTGATGTCCTGCTGAAGAGTCTCCAGCGAGGCAGTTGCAAAATCTCCGACAGACTTATATTTTTTGAAAAGTCCCGCCGTCACTTTATTTACATGGGCGTCAGTAGTCTGTGCAGAAAGAATAGTTGAAACAAGGAGTTCAAAGGGCGTCTTGAAATTGAGGGCTGTCTTTGGTTCTGGATAGAGCTTTTTCAGCCTTTTAATGACCTCTACCGCCTTTTCTTTAGCAACTAACATATCATCACCCCGCATATTTTAAAGCAGCTTATTTTTCCCAATTATACCACCTGATTATACTCTTGTGTTTGATTATATTGCTATTGACCATAATCAAGCAAAGCAGGCACGGCTTCAAAGTCTTTATCAATGCGATAAGATTATTAAATGCCTGTTTATACTGCTGAATGCAAAGGGTGATATTGAAATTGCCTCTAATGTCGGAGGGTTCGGCGCTAAGGTATCGCTGATAAAGCCTTTTCACCCATGCCTGCTTTGTTTCTGTAAATGTTTGGCTATGGATTATGGTTGATTATATTGCTATTGACTCCGGCGTATAAATTTTATTGATTTTTCGTAAATTAGTGATAAAATTTAATTAAAATTATAAAAGCCCCCTATGTGGGGAGGTTAAGAGGCTTTAAAACATGAAGACAGCACCTCTGTTGCTCTTTATAACAGTGGTTGTTTTGACAACCCATTCGTATGTCATCTCTGAAACGGCAGAGACAACATTGACGAAACATTTCAATGAAAGCCTTTTTAAGATTATGGAGAAGGGAAAATTCAGTGTAGAAATCCTGATGGACGAAAAAGAATACAGGATAGGGGAAAATGTCATTGGCATTGTAATTCACGATAAAAGAGACAGAGATGTGGAAGGGGCTGAGATTAAGGCCACTGTTGTAACATCAGAAGGCATTCGCCCATTACTTGTTAAAGAAAAGGATGATGGGTTATATACTGCGGAGAAACCTGATTTTAAACGGGAAGGGAGATGGGAACTCACGATAAAGATCAAAAAGAAGGGTAACGAAGATGAAGGATATTGTCCCTTTCTTTAGTTGAAGTAAGAAGGACTCCGATTGCATAATCTTAA
>JASEGS010000049.1 GCA_030017995.1 Thermodesulfovibrionales bacterium | reverse complement strand
TCAATTCTAATCGGGGGCCGCTTCCTACTTCAACAACTCAAAGGGACATGCTCTTGTAAAACCTTAAATCAAATTTGTCCAAAATAAATTTTTGGTATAGAACAAGATAAGGCATATGTGTCTGTCCATAAAGTCGGCATTTTTTGCCGTTTATTTGTCATTCAGGCTTGTCCGGAATCTTTCTGATGGCTTTACAGAAGGATTCCCGACGCGCTTCACTTGCGGGAATGACAGCCTTTTTAGTGAATTAAGTAGTTTATGGACAGACTCATATGGCTCGATCCGGCGAGCGTCGAAGCGGAAGCCGTGCCTGCTTTGCATAAATTAAAGACAAGATTAAAAAAATATAGGCTCAGATTGCATGAAAAATAAAAGGCATGACAGAGCTAAGCTCCGTCATGCCTCCAAATGGTTTGAGCATTTACAATATCGCCATTAATCTAAGGAATATCATATTTGTGTTGTAATCAAGCGATCTAAAATTTGAATCCCTTTTTGTATAGCTATATCCGGCACCAGCTTTCAGCCAGTCCTTAAATTCATACTGAAAAGCTATGCCAGCCTTGTAATATCTACTTTTAGGCTCCTTTGTCTCGCCATCGAGGGTCAATTCACCCCTATAATCATCGCTGGTATAAGAGAGATCGACAGTGCCTGTAATCTTGTTTGTAAACCTCTGGAGATAGACAAGCTTTATGGTATCAGAGGCAATATGGTCTGAGGTGGCAATATCAGTTTCATTGGTTCTCCTCGACACAACGAGGCTCACAGATGTCTTAGGCGTAAATTTATAGTCTATCTGCGCCTCAAATAAAAGGTCATTGCTTTTATTCAGGGAAGAATCATCAAAGTCCTTTATCCCGTATCCAACCTTTATAAGACCTATGGTTTTAGCGGTTATATCCCATTTGACTCCTCCAAAGAAGTGATGTTCATTGCCTCCGGATGTTATATCTTTATCATATTTGATATCAACGAATTCGTATTGCCCAAATACCGCCAGCCTCAGCCTTACCTTATAAAACAGATACCCTGAGAAAGAATTGTCTGTTCTGTCCCTGAAGTCATTTCTTGATGCGTCATACTTAACATAATAGTTGGAATAATCAAATCTCAAAACCGTCCTGTCGCTGATCTCATAGTTCAGCATTACATTAAAGAGATTGGCATTGAATTCATCCAGTTCAAAAAATACGCCGCTTCCTCTCGCATTATAAGACCTCGTAAACTGGTCCATGACATCTACTGAAAGCCCGCCTCTGAAGTTATACTGTAAAGAGCCTTCCGCTATATGACTTATGGCATTTTCAGATGAATTTCTTGAAAATAACTCTATGTCCGCCTTATAAATGACATGGGACTGAAAACTGCCGGGATACCTTTTAACAAATCTTGTCAGCGGCACGCCGCCAGGCGTCATATTAAGCGTCCCTACTGCTGTTGGAAATTCCTTCACCCGGGGCACTGTTATAAATATGCCCGGCGAAAGCACTGTCACAAAATCGCTTTCCCTGTCATCTTTTGTGTTAAAGATATTATCAGTGTAATATCCAGTTATTCCCAAAAATGGATGGAAATAACCTCCTGTCTTTTCAAATATATCATCGCTGCTTTTTTCCCTGCCAATAGGCGTATCATCTGCTGCATATGCTGAATAAGACAACAAAATAAAAAATAAGCACAAAACAGGCATCAATAATAATCTCTTCTTTGTCATTTCTTTTCCTCTCGCACTCTTTATTTTAAGGAACCGAAGGGCTAAATGTTCCCCCGCCTGGGAAGTTGATCGTAATCGGGGTTAATGGGGCAGACGGAGGAGTATAACCAAGGCCGGGCAAAATATCTTCGGGTCTGGCGCCGGCTTCCATAGAGCACCTCGAAACTACATCGCGGGTGACCCCTGCCTCAATTGCGCCGTAAATAATATGCTCAATATTACCGCCTCCTATAATTGCGCACTTGATCACATAACAGGCAGTGTAGCCCATTTGAATGGATGTCCTAACAATTTCTTGTGTATTAATACCTTCCTTAATTGTGTCCTTTATAACAGGGCATATATCCTTTTTGGAGGCATATTTTTCAGAGATAATGTCCCTTACTGTGCCTGTGGCAGCAAATACATAATTTTGCGCTAATACAAAACATGAAATAATAAAGACTAAAAACATCGCCTTTTTCATTATTGCCCCTCCTTTACAATTGATTGCTTTATTATAACATATGTCTCGTTTAAAAACAAACGGAGCATGTCCCTTTCTATGGAGAAAAGATACCGGAAGATGCAGAGAAAAGTAAATGGGAAAATAAGGGAGATCAGTGAGGGAGGGGTTCTGCTGGAGCTTCCTCTTCGGG
>JASEGS010000048.1 GCA_030017995.1 Thermodesulfovibrionales bacterium | reverse complement strand
GATATGAGCTTTGTTGGGCCTAGACCTGCCCTATTTAATCAGCATGATTTAATTAAGTTCAGAACGATGAAGGGAGTTCATAAGCTTACTCCGGGACTTACCGGCTGGGCGCAGATAAATGGCCGGGATGATATTCCAATTCCGGTCAAAGTTGATTTTGATGAATATTATATGAAGCACAGGTCATTTTTTTTTGATATTAAAATATTGTGGCTGACTATTTTTAAGGTTGCCGGTAGCGCCGGCATAAAACACTAAATGCTGAAACAGTATATTCCAAGTCTTTTGTATCCCTCCTTATTTAAGCGTTCGATCTTCTTTATTCTCTCGGATATTCTAATTATTATCCTTTCTCTGTATCTTTCTTTTCTCCTCCGATTTGAATTTGTTTTGAAAAACGAATATCGTGTGCTGATTGTCAATGCCCTGCCTTTTTTTCTTATTATCAAATTAGTGATTTTCAGCTTCTTTAGACTTTACAGGATTACATGGAGATTTGTTGGACTCAATGACCTTTACAATATTGTTAATGCTATTGTAGTTTCTGAATCCCTTTTAATAGTTTTAATCCTTACCTCTCAAAATTACCATCTCCCCGGAATTCCCAATGAGATGTTTGCTGGTTTTCCCAGAAGCGTATTTCTTATAGATGGGATGCTGTCTTTCCTATTGCTTGCTGGATTGAGGATATCCAAGAGGGTTTCTCTTGAGATAATACTTAAAAAGAGAAGCAATAAACAAGGGAAGAGAACCATTATTGTAGGCGCTGGCAATACAGGGGAAATGATAATCAGGGATATGGCAAAACAGGGTTATCCTGATTTTTATCCTGTGGGATTACTCGATGATGATGAGAAAACAATCGGCACATATATTCATGGCGTGAGGGTTTTGGCAAAAACAGACAGATTAAAGGCTGTTCTCAGAAAGTATAAGGCAGAGGCAGTGATTATTGCTATCCCTTCTTTAAACTATAAGACATTGAGAAGGATTTATGAGGATGCTAAAGAGGCACAAATAAATACCATCAAAATTGTCCCAAGAATCTATGATTTCCAAAAGCCCATTGTAAATACAAAAGACTTTGAAGATATACACATTGAAGACCTTATAGGACGCCAGGCAGTAGAAGTAAATTATGATGAAATAGAAATATTTTTAAAAAATACATGTGTTCTTATTACAGGGGCAGGCGGTTCTATAGGTTCTGAGATAGCAATGCAGGTGTGTGCTTTTCAGCCGCAGAAAGTAATTCTCTTTGATATAGATGAGACAGATCTCCACAATATGCATTTGAAATTGATGAGAGTCTTTCCTCAGCTGAAGGAAAAGCTCTTTTTTGTAACAGGGGACATCAGAGACGAGGGTAGAATTGAAGAAGTTTTCAAAACATTCCGTCCGCAGCTTGTGTTCCATTCGGCTGCTTATAAACACGTGCCTATGATGGAATATAATCCCAAGGAGGCCGTGAAGGTTAATATGCTCGGCACATATCTGCTTGCAAGGTCTTCGATTAAATATGGTATAAAAAAATTTATTCTGATTTCAACAGACAAGGCTGTTAGGCCTGTAAGTGTTATGGGGGCGACTAAGAGGGTAGCGGAATATATATGCACAGCCTTAAATGATGTCAGCAGCCGGGATAAAAAAGATAATGGGAAAACAGAATTCATATCAGTTCGGTTTGGCAATGTTCTGGGCAGTAGGGGAAGTGTTTTGCCTTTGTTTATGGAACAGTTAAAATATGGTGGACCGCTTACAGTGACCCATAAGGAAATGCAAAGATATTTTATGACCATACCAGAGGCGGTGTCTCTTGTGCTACAGGCGTCTGTTATAGGGAAAGCTGGAGATGTCCTTGTCCTTGATATGGGAGAGCCTGTAAAGATTGTTGAACTTGCTGAGGAGTTGATAAGGATTCACGGGATGAAACCATATAAGGATGTGAATATAGAGTTTATAGGTTTAAGACCAGGAGAAAAACTTTTTGAGGAGATACTCACCGCAGAAGAAGGCACTGTTGCAAGCAAACATGAGAGGATATTTATAGCAAAAAACAGCGAGAAGTATTCCATGGAGGCGATAGAGAATATACTGAAGGAATTCGATGGGGCAATAAAGGAATCGCTTGCCGTAGATGGCCGCCGGGTCAGAGATTTACTCAAGAAATATGTAAGACATTTTGAATAAAATGCAGAAGCAGAAGAAAAGAGAAAACCCCTTTTTTGCAAAGGGCTGTGAAGACTGGGTTCAAACCTAAAATATACAGTTTACAGTTTTGTTTAATCTTCAAGTGTTGAGACTGCAAACTGCATGGCATATAGCTCCTGATAAAGTCCGCCTGCCAACAACAATTCCTCATGACTGCCATGCTGAATTATTCTGCCTCTGCTCATAACGATAATTTTTGTTGCTTTTAGCACAGTGGAAAGTCTATGAGCTATTACAATAGTAGTTCTGCCTTCCATCAGCTTTTCAAGCGCCTTCTGAACCTTTTGTTCTGACTCTGTATCGAGGGACGATGTTGCCTCATCAAGGATTAAGATTGACGGATTCCTTAAGATAGCCCGTGCCATGGTAATTCTCTGCTTCTGCCCGCCAGAAAGTCTTATCCCCCTTTCTCCAATCTTTGTTTCATAACCGTCAGATAATTCCATTATGAATTCATGTGCATACGCTGCCTTTGCTGCCTCTATAACTTCAGCCTTTGCTGCATCAGGCCGTCCAAAGAGGATATTTGCTTTGACCGTGTCATTGAATAACACTATGTCCTGAGTAACTATTCCAATGTGTCCTCTGAGGGATTTGAGTGACAAATCCCTTGTATCAATTCCGTCAATTAAGATTTTCCCCTTATCCGGATACAAGAACCCTGCTATAAGGTCAACGAGAGTGCTTTTCCCTGCTCCGCTGTAGCCGACCAGCGCTATAACTTCACCGGGATTGATATGCAGGTTTATATCCTTGAGCACATAACTCTCGGCTGAGGGGTATTTGAATGAGACATTTTCAAAAACGATATGTCCTTTTATAGTTCTTTCTGTTCCGCCTTTTTTTTCAGGCACAACAGAAACAATCTCTCTGACCCTTTC
>JASEGS010000047.1 GCA_030017995.1 Thermodesulfovibrionales bacterium | reverse complement strand
TCTAATCGGGGGCCGCTTCCTACTTCAACAACTCAAAGGGACATGCTCATCTTCTTTAATGCTCCCATAGCTCCTCTCTCCTTTTCTTGAAGGTTAATACAATTAATAATGCCATTACCTATAAGCCTGTCTTCCCCTTCATCACCTCCCTCTGTTACTCCCTTCAAATTTCCATGTTTCTGGGCAACGCGGAAACCTGAGGGTATTCTATGCTTAAATTTATAATTAGGAAGTGTCTACACATTTAAATTATTCATTTTTAAACTTAAAATGCAAGAAATATAAATTTAGCCCGTATTAGAGGAACAAAGTTGGCGCATAAAATATTAGGCATAGATGTCCGGACTGAAACATCTATGCCTAATATTTTTAAGTTATTACTTTTTGTGCTCTGCCCTTAAATTCTTAGCCTCGTCTTTTATCTTTTGTAACGCCTCCTTCATAGGTCCCCAACCATACCAATGCATATAGTCCGGGTTCATATGGAATGCGCCCTGAAATGCCCTCATCCTGTATTCAAGGAACATTATATGAAGCTCCTGCTCTATGGTGCTCTTTGCTTCATAGAACTGTAAGAGGTCTGGAGCAAAAGTCCAGCCAGCAGGTTTTTTCAGAATTCCGTCCTTATAGAGCCCCTGCACTTCCCTGATAGCAGCGGCCATTAGTTTGTCAATTTCCATTACTATCTGATCCCCTGCTTCGAGCTGTCCAATTGCATAAGATTTGCCATGGCAGTTAGCGCATACCTTGATCATCTTGTCTCTTTCCTTCTGAAACTCTTCCTTGGTAAGGCGAGCAACCTTTCCTGCCTTCACAAGATCGAGCCTTGCAGTAGGATTGCCTTTATCATCAAGAACGCCTAATGCCTGAAGGATTGTTACCCTGTCGTTAAGCCAGTTTTTGTTGTCCTCGGGCAATCTCACAGCAAGAAAGCCCCATGATGTTATGACATTATGATCTCCGCCGGACATATGACATGTCTGACATGTAGCGCCTCTTTTGCTGCCCTTGCCCTCTATCTGCCATATGGTTCCGTGTTTTGATGTTGACCACATCTCCCACTGCGGATGGTCAAATCCCATGTGGCATGTCTGACAAGCCCTCGGGTCCTGAGCCTCTGACTTTTTGAACGAATGCCTTGTATGGCATGAATCGCACTGGGCATGACCATATCTGTAAGCTTTGTGCTCCTCAGAGGCTTTAACGCCTATCTTATGGCATCCAGCACATCCTTTGTACCCGGAACCTGTAACAGCACCTGGTTGATGGGTCCACATCGGCATAGAGCTTGAGGCAATCCATGCTAAGTTATGCTTTCCAGCCTTGAATTGATCCACCTGTTTTTTGTGGCATGCAACGCATGTCTCAGGGGTCGGCATCTTTGCCTTCATTGCATCATCCATTTTCTTATGGTCTGAGCCGTGGCAAGTCGCGCAGTCAACGCCCTTCTTTGACATCTTGCCTTCAAGGTGCTGCTGCACTATGCCCGGAGTTACTTTCTTATGGCAGTCAATACATTCAGATTTTGCGAATACTGCAACAGGCAGGGCAATGATAATAATAGCAAGCAACATAAGTTTCAGAATCTTCATCTAAAGACCTCCTTTTTAGGTTTGATTTAGGTTTAATCAGATATTAGCCAGTAAAATACTGACATAAACTCTTCTTTTGCTATATAGTCTTCACCTCCTTCCGGGATATTCCATGATATTACCAGCAGATTTGTCAATAGACCTGATAAGTCCGTTTGCATGTTTTATATTTATAATTAATATGTTATTGTATTATTAAAATAAAATAAGAGACCAAAGTCACACTTTTGGGATAAAGAGTTTTTAAATAAAGATAAAATTTTTTAATAGAATTTTCTGATGGATTGTTATATATTGTTATTAAACTTCTGCATTGAAGGCTTATAGGAGCTTCAGACAGCAAGAATAATATGTTACACGTTCCTCAAATAAAGCCAATTCCGGAAAAAGAAAGTCTTTCGTCCTTTCTTAAATCCATAACGATTTTTTCTAATCTTGATGATTGTTATATTAAGGAGTTGAAATCCCACATATACAAAAAGAAATTCAGGAAAGGGCAATCCATCTTTTTAGAGCATGAGACTGATATTCCTCTTTATATAATATGGTCAGGCAGACTAAAAGCCTATAAATGCACCTCCTGCGGCAAGGAACAGATTGTGCGGCTTGTAAAACCCGGAGATGTCCTTTGCCTTACATCCATATTCTGCGGCTCCACATGCGCTTGCACAGAGGCGCTGGAAGACTCGTTAGTATATGTTATTGATAAGGCAGACCTGCTGAAATTGATACAAAGACATCCGACAATAGCAATAAACTTCCTTTCATACTTTGCTGAACACCTAAGGAAATTTTCCCACCTCATAGAAAACCTTTCATTAAAAGACGTCACCTACCGTTTAAGGGAATTGTTATTAGAGCACAGCGTTATAAATAAAGACGGCAGGAGAATATGCACCCTTACAAAGAAGGAAATGGCCTCATTGGTGGGTACAGTCAGAGAAGTCGTTGGCAGATCTCTTAAGAAACTGGAAGACAATGGGCTGATTGAGGTCAGACATCGTGAAGTCGTTTTGTTGAAGTTAGAGAAGCTTTAATCTCTTCGTCCTCATCATCCAGCATCCTGTACTTCGGGCCTTCTATATCTTCGTATTGTCCGCTCCTTACCGCCCACATAAAGATAAGCCATGCAGCTATGCCAAGCAGAATTGTCAAAGGGATTAAAATCAATATTGTCCACATATCTTTCTCCACACCTTCACTTTTAATCTGTAAATTTCCCGTATATAAAAAGAACCGCCAAAATAAAGCAAAAAGTAAATTGCAAAAAACATAAACATATAATACTCCGGCATCCCCATGAATACGCCAATAATCCCTACAAAAGAAAAGATAGCAGATGCTGTTAGCATTATCCTTACTACAGTGGTCTTTGTAAACCCCATCATAAGCAGGATATGATGCAAATGGTTCCTGTCAGCGCTAAATGGACTCTTTCCCTTTATTACCCTCTTAATCATGACAGTCACTGTATCCACTATAGGCACCGCCAATATTAACAAAGGCACAACTGGCGGAACAATAGAATCTTCTTTCTGCGTGACGGCTATGGAAAAGAATGTCAAAGAAAACCCGAGGACGAGGCTTCCTGCGTCTCCCATAAAGAGTTTGGCAGGATGCCAGTTATATTTCAAAAAACCCGCGACAGCCCCGGCCATAGCTATACTTAAAAGAAACAACTCTTTCTGCTGATTTGCATACGAAAGCACAGAAAAGGAGACAAGGGCGATGAGTGAAATCCCTCCTGCAAGCCCGTCAATGCCGTCAATCATATTAATAGCATTAATAACACCAACTGTGCAGAATATAGTCAAAGGAACAGCGAATACACCGAGGTTCAAAGGACCAAAGGCTAAAAAATTGCCAAAAGACAAAAGAATAGTTTCGCTGAAATACATAATAAATATTGCTGCTGCCATCTGAGCCACAAACCTCCAGCGGTGGCTGATCTCCCTGAAATCATCGAGGAACCCTGTAACAACGAGTAATATAAGCCCTGAGAAAAATCCCCTCAGGTTTGAAAGCGGAATAAAAAGGAGGCAGCTAACAGACATGGCCATAACCATTCCTATGCCTCCGACAAGAGGCTTTGGAGTGCGGTGCACCTTTCTGCCATTGGGATGGTCTAAAAGCCCTATTCTTGAAGCGATATGGGCAAGCTGAGGAAGCACTAACAGAACAAGAAAGAGAGAACTTAAAAAGGTCAGCGATATTTGTAAAAGATTAGTTGTATCTTCTGACATTAATTCATATCACCCGCAAGCTCATTAAAATCTGTTTTTATTCTAACAATTCTGCATAAATATTTAAAGCTAAGAATTTTTTTATTGCAGGATGTATAATTAAAAATCAACGAAATGAACACCCTTTTTACCTATCTTAAACAAGGCATTCTCAGGAAACATTCAGGCGGCAGCATCCTTGAGCATGTCCCTTTGAGTTGTTGAAGTAGGAAGCGGCCCCCGATTAGAAT
>JASEGS010000046.1 GCA_030017995.1 Thermodesulfovibrionales bacterium | reverse complement strand
CATTGGTATCTTCCATAAGTAATGATTATACTTGCCTATTTTTGAACAAGTCAACATAATGAATTGCTCCTCTCTCTTGAACTAAAGGCTTTTTCTCGGTTATATTTAAAAACCAACTCTTGCTTTTAGGAGGTAAACACTATGCCAATATATGAATATGAATGCATTAAATGCGGAAAAACCCAAGAGATAATGCAGAAGTTCAGCGACGCACCGATAACCAACTGTCCTGAATGCAATGGGCAAATGAAAAAACTCATATCTAACACATCTTTTGTATTAAAAGGAGGCGGCTGGTATGTAACAGACTATGCCTCCTCTGAAAGAAAAAAAGCGATGGATAGCGACAAAAAAGCCCCGGAAGCCAAATCTTCAGAGACAGAGACAGGGACAAAAACAGAAACTAAAAAAGAGACTGCCTCTGCATCCACCTCTGAGTAATGATAAATCCCCACATCCATGTCCCCTATGAAAAAATATGGGATTACATAACCTTCATACTTAAGCACAAGCTTAATCTTGAGATTTATTTCAATTCAAATACAATAGACAGCGTAACTGCCGATGATATATACAAGCTGAAGGACACGCTCGATTATGCACCTTCGCTCTCTTTGCACGCTCCATTCATGGATCTGTCCCCGGGCGCAATAGATTCTAAGGTAAGAGAAGCAACGCTGGAAAGATTCAATCCAGTTCTGGATATTGCAGAGATATTATATCCAGAGAGTATAGTCTTTCATTCCGGATATGAAAAATGGAAATATGCCCTAAAGATAGACACATGGCTTGAAAAAAGCCTTGAGACATGGGAGCCGATATGCGAAAAGGCAAAGAGTCTCGGGATAATGATAGCAATAGAAAACATATTTGAGGACAATCCTATAAATCTGAAAATGCTCATGGAGAACATAAGCTCCAAAAACTTCGGCATATGCTTTGACACAGGGCACTGTAATTTATTTTCAAATGTTCCTCTCAAAGAATGGATGGATTCTTTGAAGTCATACATAATTGAGCTGCACTTGCATGACAATGACAAAAGCTCTGATCAGCATCTGCCCATTGGAGACGGGAGCTTTGACTTTGATCTGCTATTTTCAGAATTAAAAGGCAACAAATGTATTTATACCATTGAAGCCCACACTCCTGAGATGGTGTTAAAGAGTATCGAAAGATTGAATAAGTATCATAAATATTTTGCCTGATTTCTGAAAGCAAACCCTCTCAGCTCAGGTCTGTCCGTTCCTTTATATTGGATTATCACCTTATGCGATTCACCCATGCCCTGCGGAAGTATCAAGCCTTTAATTTTTGCAATATCAAGAACATCAGGCGAATCTCCAAAAAACTCTTTCATAACTTCATCAATGCCGAGTGAAACAAGATAGCTCCCTTGCGGGCAAAAGCCAATGGTTTTTATGCCGAGAGTCTCTCCCCATTTTTTCAAGGAAGAAAAATTAACATGCGCTGTAATATCCTGTTCGCCGACATTCTGATATGGATCTTCATTCATCTGATGATTATGATAACAGAGAAGCGTGCCCTTGTTTCTGTCTTCATTGTAATAGTCATATGCTGTATAGCCGTAATCTATTGTCAATATAAATCCATCAGATAATTTGCTGGTGACCTCACAAAGCCACTCCTTGATTCTCAGGTTTATCTCTGTCCTGTAGCCTTTGGGCAATCGAATATTAAATTTCCTGAAATATTCTATGATATCCCTGCTGCACGACATTTTTATTTCCACAAAATTATTATTATCAGCCGATACATAAATCTCTTTCAAATCATCATCCATTTCCACAATCCTCACTGAAAATGCATCAAGAAGCTCATTGGATAAAAAACAGCCGGCAACAGGCTCCAGTTCTTTCAGATTAGAAATCCATCTGACCTTATCTTTAAACTCCTTAAGCAGTTCTTGTTGTTTTGCTCTAACAGCAGGATTCAGTTCAACTATTGTGTATTTAAGATATTGAAAAAAATTTTCTTCTGCCTTTTTCTGAATGTATTCCAGCATATCCTTTGCAAGATAACCCATTCCTGCGCCCATCTCCACAATATGAAAACACTCAGGCATTCCCATTAAACCCCACATCTCCTCCATTTGTTTTCCAGCCATTGCCCCAAAAATCCGATGAAGGTGCGGACTTGTATAAAAATCGCCTGCCCTGCCTATAATTGCCGAATCCTTAGTGTAATAGCCAAGTCCCGGATAATAGAGGCACATCTCCATGAAGGTTTCAAAACTGATGGGGCCCTCTGATTTGATTTTTCTGATGATTTTTTGTTTGAGGCTGATGGCGCCTGACTCTTGACTCACGACTTATGTCTCATGACTTAATGCTAAGCATCCTGTCCAATGCCCTTTTGGCAGGAATTCGTATCTCTTCAGAAACTTTTATGATATGTTTCATCTCTCTTAATGCTGTTAAAACACTTTTCAATGTCGTCTTTTTCATGTTCGGACATATCATATCTTTTCTCAATGGATAAAAGGTCTTTTCCGGATTTTCCTTCCTTAACCTGTGCATAAGACCGGTTTCAGTGCCGACAATAAATTCCTTTGCATCAGATGCACTGGCAAACCTGAGCATTCCTGATGTGCTCGTCACATGATCAGCAAGCTCAAGGACTTCAATCCTGCACTCAGGATGAGCCATCAGCAAGGCATTGGGATATTTCTTCCTTGCCTCAATAACATCATCCTTTGTAACCCTGTCATGGACATGGCAAAAACCGTCCCATGAGATTATCTGCTTTTTTGTATTCTTTTGCGCCCACATGGAAAGATTTCTGTCCGGGATACATATAACCCTTTCCTCAGGGATAGATTCGATTATCTTAACTACATTGGCAGATGTACAGCATATATCGCTTTCTGCCTTTACATCAGCAGTTGTATTAACATATGCTACAACCGGCGCTCCTGGATATTGAGCCTTAATATCTCTGAGGGTGAACTCATGAGGAAACACAAAGACAGGCTGTATCTCATACCCCGGGAATGTCTTCCATACATTTCTCACGCCTCTGACCTGTATCATATCAGCCATTGGACATCCGGCATCAAGTTCAGGCAGAAGCACAGTTTTATTTGGGGATAATATTGAAGCGCTCTCAGCCATGAAATGCACACCGCAAAACACTATCACATCACAATCCAATTCAGCGGCTGTTCTTGAGAGTTCGAGGGAATCACCCACAAAGTCAGCAATATCCTGCACCTCTTCCCTTTGGTAATTATGGGACAGGATTATGGCATTTCTTTCCTTTTTAAGGTGTAATATCTCTTCGCTGAGAACAGAATTTTTTTCAGGCATTCTATATTCCAAAGGTCTTAGTGATGGGATTGGAGGAAATAGGAATTGGTAAACAGCACAGTGCCATCCTCAAGAATTACCTTTTTGATCCGGTTAATTTCCCGTTTTATTTCATTTTGCACATCCTGAATATTTACCGATGAACCTTTATAGTAAGCCAAAACCTTCTTCACATAGTTCACTGTTTCTGGTATAGACGGGACTGCCCTCTTATTCTCTACCAATTTAGGCCCCGCATTATATGCAGCGAGTGCGAGGGTCAAATTCCCATTGAACCTTTCGAGCAAATGTTTAAGATACTTCGTGCCTCCGTCTATATTTTCTTCAGGATTAAATGGATTGTGAACCCCCATCATAAAGGCAGTTGAAGGCATCAACTGCATCAAACCCTGCGCTCCTTTGGGCGAAATAGCTGCGGGATTCCAGTTTGACTCTGCCTTTATAACAGCCTTAACAAGTTGGGGGTCGAGATTGTGCTGTTTAGCCTTTGTTTCCGCTATATCAAAAAGAGATTCTTTTTTCACAGAAGATTTAGCTGGCTTATTGACATAGGCATCATCTTTTCCCTCGTTAATTAAAAGCCTGCTGTTTCTGTCCGTTGGTGAGTTAGTAAAACAGACGATTCCATCATCTGATACAGACTTGTATATGCCTGCATCAGCATTTATGCCGGCAAAAAGAATAATTGCTATGACTAACAAAGCGACCATTTGTTCAAATCATACCATGCAAATATATCTTCATTCAAGCATTTTAACCCAATCGCCTTAACCATAATCCGTAATCAAGCAAAGCAGGCACGGCTTCAAAGTCTTTATCAATG
>JASEGS010000045.1 GCA_030017995.1 Thermodesulfovibrionales bacterium | reverse complement strand
TACGTTGACATGCGGTTTCGTTCTCTCAAATTTTGCCTTAGCCATATATCCTCCTCCTTATAAACATTAAAATCTATTCCCCTTTTACCTTTGCCACAATCCCTTCCATTATGTTCTTTGGAGTATCTTCATAATGGGAAAACTGCATTGTATATGTAGCCCTTCCCTGAGTCTTTGATCTCAGGTCTGTGGCATATCCGAACATCTCTGATAGTGGTACCATTGACTTTATTACTTGAGCGGTTCCTCTTTTTTCCATGGACTGTATCTTGCCTCGCCTTGAATTAAGGTCTCCTATAACATCTCCCATGTACTCCTCCGGAGTAACCACTTCAACACTCATTATAGGCTCAAGCAATGAAAGCTGTGCCTTTTTTGCGCCCTCTTTAAATGCCATTGAGCCTGCTATTTTAAATGCCATTTCAGATGAATCAACTTCATGGTAAGAACCATCAAAAAGCGTTGCCTTTACATCCACAACAGGATAACCTGCAAGGACCCCGCCTTCCATAGCCTCTTTTATGCCCTTCTCAACAGCCGGAACATATTCCCTCGGGATAGAACCTCCGACAATTTTATTAACAAACTCAAACCCCTTGCCCCTTTCTATTGGCTCTACTTCTATCCATACATGGCCATATTGTCCGCGTCCGCCTGATTGCCTTACAAACTTTCCTTCAACCTTTGTATGTTTTTTAATTGTCTCTTTATATGCGACCTGAGGTTTGCCTACGTTTGCGCCGACTTTAAATTCCCTGAGCAGCCTGTCTGTAATGATTTCAAGATGCAACTCGCCCATTCCGGCTATAATTGTCTGGCCTGTCTCCTCATTGAAAGAAACCTTGAACGACGGGTCTTCCTGTGCGAGCTTTCCCAACGATACGGATAGCTTTTCCTGATCCGCCTTTGTCTTAGGCTCAATCGCAACAGCAATAACCGGCTCCGGAAACTCTATTGATTCAAGAATTACGGGCTTATCTTCATCGCAGAGCGTATCTCCTGTCAGCGTGCTCTTTAATCCTACAACTGCAGCTATATCCCCGGCCCTCACTTCCTTTATCTCTTCTCTCTTATTAGCATGCATCTTAAGAAGCCTGCCGACCCTCTCTTTTAAATCCTTTGTGGAGTTATACACATAAGAACCGGCAGTAAGAACTCCCGAATAGACCCTTACGAATGTAAGCTGCCCTACAAACGGATCTGTCATTATCTTAAATGCGAGCGCTGCAAAAGGCTCGTCATCCGATGCCCTTTTTTCAACCTCTACGCCGTCCAAAGGCCTCACACCAATTACAGGGGGGATATCAAGTGGTGAAGGCAGATAATCAACAACCGCGTCAAGAAGCATTTGAACGCCTTTATTTTTGAAGGCAGAGCCGCAGATCACAGGGGTTATCTTCATCTCTATAGTTCCCTGCCTTAACGCCCTCTTTATTTCGTCCGGCTTGATCTCTTCGCCGGAAAGATATTTCTCCATCATACCTTCATCAATATCAGCAATAGCCTCAAGCATCTTTTCCCTGTATTCTTTTGCCTGAGCTATATATTCTTCCGGAATATCGGCCTCGACATATTTAGCACCAAGCGTTTCATCATCAAAATAATATGCCCGCATGGTCACAATATCTATCGGGCCCCTAAATTTATCCTCGCTTCCAATAGGAATGTGTATGGGAACTGGCCTTGCGCCGAGTTTCTCCTCCATAGTGCCAACTGCCATAAAAAAGTCTGCGCCGACCCTGTCCATTTTATTCATGAATGCAATTCTTGGAACGCCGTACTTATTTGCCTGCCTCCATACGGTCTCAGACTGAGGTTCAACGCCGGCAACCGCATCGAATACTGCAACCGCTCCGTCAAGCACCCTTAAGGAACGTTCGACTTCAATAGTAAAATCCACATGACCTGGGGTATCTATAATGTTTATTCTATGGTCTTTCCATGAGCATGTTGTTGCGGCTGATGTGATGGTAATTCCCCTCTCCTGCTCCTGAACCATCCAGTCCATAACTGCAGTGCCGTCATGAACCTCGCCTATCTTATAGGTTACTCCTGTATAAAAAAGCACGCGCTCGGTCGTAGTGGTCTTGCCGGCATCTATATGAGCCATAATGCCGATATTTCTTGTTCTCTCTAATGGAAATCTTGACATCAGACCTTAAACTCCTTACCACCTGTAGTGCGCAAATGCCCTGTTTGCCTCTGCCATTCTGTGTGTGTCTTCTTTCTTCTTTATGGAACTGCCTGTATTATTGTAGGCATCTAAAAGTTCTGCAGCAAGCCTTTCCTGCATTGTCTTTTCTTTGCGCTGTCCTGTGTAACCCGCGATCCACCTCAATGCAAGGGCGACCTTCCTGTTTGCTTTTACCTCTATAGGAACCTGATATGTTGCTCCCCCAACTCTTCTCGGCTTGACTTCAAGTGTGGGCTTCACATTATCTACTGCTGCCTTGAAGACTTTCAATGGGTCGGAACCGGTCTTCTCCTTAATAATATCAAGCGCCCCATAGAATACCTTCTCTACTACGGACTTTTTCCCGTCTTGTAAAATAATACTGATGAACCTGCTCACCAGCTTGCTGTTATATTTTGGATCAGGCAAAATCTCTCTTTTTTCAGCTACTCTTCTTCTTGCCATTTCTTCACCTCAACTATTTAGGTCTCTTTGCTCCATATTTTGATCTGCCTTGTCTTCTGTTGGCTACGCCGGCACAATCCAAGGTTCCCCTCAATATATGATACCTGACACCTGGCAAATCCTTAACCCTTCCGCCTCTTATTAATACAATTGAATGCTCCTGAAGGTTATGTCCTACGCCGGGGATATATGCAGTGACCTCCATACCATTGGTAAGCCTGACCCTTGCTACTTTCCTTAAAGCAGAGTTCGGCTTTTTAGGTGTCGTTGTATAAACCCTGACACAGACCCCGCGCTTCTGAGGACAATTTCTAAGAGCTGGACTCTTTGTCCGTTTCTCAACCTTCTTGCGTCCGTTTTTAATTAATTGTGCAATCGTCGGCACTTTTCCTCCAAAACTAAAACTTTAAAGATTATTACAAAAACTCCGATTTATCGGAAAACCTGAGAAGTTTACCAGAGAACTTTTTTTTTGTCAATCCTCTTTTTACGGCAAACAAGGCATCGGTCTGATAAACCAAAGAGGAGAAATATAACACATAAAATAATGTTAAGTAAAGTATAATTTTACATGTAAAAATGGATGCCTTAATACAGCCCGTAATCCGCGCCTGTTTTGCTTTGATTACAGACCACAATTCGCAATCAAGCAAAGCAGGCACGGCTCAAAGTCTTTATCAATGCGATGAGATTATTAAATGCCTGTTTATACTTCTGAATGCAAAGGGTGATATTGAAATTGCCTCTAATGTCGGAGGGTTCAGCGCTAAGGTATCGCTGATAAAGCCTTTTCACCCATGCCTGCTTTGTTTCTGTAAATGTCTGGCTACGGATTATGGACAGATTATGAATATCGGAAAAGATTCATTCTTATGATATAATTTTATAAAAAGGAAGGGGAGGTGGAGGACATAATAATGACAAAGAATATTCATTGGTTAGGACACGATACTTTTAAAATAACCGGGGATAGGACAGTCTATACAGATCCATTTAAGATTAAAAAGAAAGATGCGGCTGATATTATCCTGATAACTCACGAGCATTATGATCATTGCTCTCCCGATGATGTTAAAAAGATTCAAGGACCTAATACGATCATTGTTACAACTTCAGATTGTGCAAAAAAACTGTCAGGGAATATAAAAATTGTAAAACCCGGAGATAAAATCACTGCAAATGGAATTGAGATTGAGGCCGTCCACTCGTACAATACAAATAAACAATTCCATACAAAAGACAAGAGTTGGGTCGGGTATATTTTCACAGCGAATGGGCAAAGAATATACATCGCAGGGGACACGGATTATATCCCGGAAATGAAGACATTTAAAAACATCGACATCGCTCTGCTCCCAGTATCAGGCACTTATGTTATGACAGCCGAAGAGGCCGTTCAGGCAGCAATTGACATTAAGCCAAAAATCGCCATACCCATGCACTATGGCTCTATCGTTGGAGACAAAAACGATGCAAAAAGATTTGCAGAGGGATTAAAGGGGAAAATAGAGGTTCTTATCCTGACCGAGGAGTAACCAGTAAATATATCCGGCATAAAGAAAACATAATATTGCCATGAATAGCGATTAGATGAATAATGAAAATATAGTCGGTTTTCTAAAACAAAAAGCAGACTTTATATCAGGCACAGAAATGGCAAATGCCCTGAAAATCACGCGGGCGGCTGTATGGAAAAGAATTAAACATCTCAGAAAAAACGGTTATACAATAGAATCATCGCCATCGAAAGGATACAAACTGATAAAAACGCCTGATCTATCCATAGAAGAAATAAAGGATTCCCTGACAGATACAACAAAAATAATCGGCAGGGAAATAATCTTTTACGACAGCCTCGTTTCTACAAATATCACCGCAACAGAACTTGCAGAAAGGGGCTATGCCGATGGCACGGTTGTTATCTCCGACTGCCAAACCGGGGGCAAAGGCAGGCTTGAGAGGAAATGGTTGTCACCTCCCGGAAAAAATCTGTATATGAGTATTATCTTAAGGCCGGAAATCCTTCCGAGAAATGCATCAATGTTAACCATAATATCTGCTGTATCCAGCGCGATTGCCATAAGGAGGCTCTCAAATATTCATGTCTCTATAAAGTGGCCAAATGATATCATGGTTTCAGAAAAGAAATTAGGAGGCATACTTACAGAAATGAAGGCGGATATGGACAGGCTGCATCACGCAATAATAGGCATCGGAGTGAATATAAACATGGATATTTCAGATATGCCTGATGACATAAAACAGATTGCAACATCCCTGAAAAATGAAACTAAAACAAGCCTGTCAAGGACAGAACTTGCCATTGAAATATTAAAAGAACTCGACAAATGGTACTCCATCCTCTTAAAAACATACAAAGGAAAAGAAGATATAGGTATAATTATTAAAGAATGGTCACGACTCTCATCCACAATCGGACAAAAAGTAAAGGTGACTGCAGTGAATAAAGTATTTACGGGCATTGCAGAAGGGATAGATGAAGACGGATATTTGATCCTCAAGCTTTCTAACAATTCCTTGAAGAAGATAAGCGCTGGAGATGTGCAACACTTAAGGCGAGGATGAACAATGGAAGGGAAAATCGCTGACACACTTCTTGCAGTTGACATCGGCAACTCAACTATTGGACTGGCTCTATTCCACGGGCCGTTAAAAAGAAACAAGCTATTCATCAAAAAGATTCCTACCCATCCGGTGCGGTCTGTGGAGACATATAAAAAGATCGTTGCCGAATTCATTAAAAATGCGGGACTCCAAACTCAGAATATAGATACGGTGATTTCCTCTGTCGTCCCATCAGCAAAAAAAGCACTTGCGGAAGCGCTCACACAGACATACGGCAAAAAACCTTTAGTTGCAAGCTATAGGAACTGTAAACTTGCCTTCCATGTTGCAAGGCCAAAAGACGTTGGCCGTGATAGGATTGCCAATGCAGTTGCCGGTTATAATTATTTTAAAAAACCTGTGGCAGTCATAGATTTTGGAACAGCAACAACAATTGCGGTTGTGGGCAAACAGCGAGATTTCATCGGGGGCGCCATATTACCGGGGATTGATTTGATGCAAAAGGCGCTGCGCTCAGGCACTGCAAAACTACCGCTCGTTTCACCTAAAAGACCAAAAACATTCACTGGTGATGACACGGCATCATCCATCATGTCAGGCATTATCTATGGAACTATTGGCGCAATAGATTTTATTATAAAAGGAATAGAGAAAGAAATAGGCTATAAGTTAAAATTAGCCGTTACCGGCGGTTATGCGGAATTGATGTCTCCTCTGATTAAAAGAATGCACATATTGTCTCCAAACCTGACATTTGAAGGCCTCAGATTGATTTATCTGGGACTAAAAAAACCCAGTCTTGAGGGGAAAAAGCATGCATGAGTTAAGAAAAGACCCGATACTTAACAGATGGGTGGCTGTGTTAAAAAATTCAAGACCACCTGCCTATTATAAGCAGAAACAGGCTGCAGACTCCGCAGAACACGGAGGATAAAGCCCAATGCATACTCTGTCCCGGGAATGAATGCAATGCGCCATCGGAAATATTTTCCATAAAAAATTCCTCTTTGCATATATACACACAAGCATGGAAAACAAGGGTAATACCAAAGCCTGAGCCTGTCTTTCAAACTGAAGGCGACCTTGGAAGAAAGGGAGTTGGCATGTATGACAAGATGAACAGCATCGGAGCCAATGAAATTGTCATAGAGTCTCCGCTGCATGATACAGCACCTGAAGACATAGGCATTGATCAGATGACAGAAGTGATAAAGACTTACAGATACCGCATATACGACCTTGAAAAAGATCCCCGTTTCAGATATACCCTGATTTATAAGGACCATGGCAGGATAACTGATGACATATATGAGCATCCCCATTCGCAGATAATTGCCACGCCAGTAATTCCCAAGGGAATTAAAGAAGAACTCGACGGAGCAACGGCGTATTACCAATACAGAGAGAGGTGTATATTCTGCGATATTATAAACGAGGAAGAAATAGAGACAGGCTCAAGGATTATAATGGAGACAAATGATTTTATTGCCTTTACACCGTTTGCTCCGAAATTTTCTTTTGAATACTGGATTCTGCCCAAGAGGCATAACTGTGCATTTCAGGACATAAATGATGAGGAACTGCAAGACCTAAGCCTTATATTGACGACCACCTTGAAAAAAATGAAATCCATATTAAAAAATCCGCCCTATGTTTATGTCCTGCACACAGCGCCCAACAGAATGCCGAGGAAGGACCACTGGCATACATTGGGCGATGACTATCACTGGCATATGGAGATAATGCCACAGGTTTCAATAAAAAATGCCTTTGAAATTGACGCAGAATTTTATATACTATTAACATCGCCTGAGGATGCAGCATTATATCTCAGAGAGGCTGAACCCCTTTGAGATACGCTAAGCAGATATTAAAATTTAATTTATAGGAGGTCTGATTATATGGAAATCAAAAATATCCTTTTGCCGACAGATTTTTCTGAGAGTTCGCTGACTGCAATGAAGTATGCATCGGATATGTCAAGAAGCTATGGAGCAAAGCTCTACTTATTGCATGTAATATATGATGTGGCCGCTGCATCAGGATTGCATGTGCCGCATATCTCTGTAGACGAGATGTACAAAGAGTTGGAGACAAATGCACAGAGAGAACTGGAGAAGTTCGGAACTGAGGAGAAAAAAGGGTTAAAAGATGTGCAACATACAGTGATACGCGGCGTGCCATATGAAGAGATACTCAAATTCGCCAGTGAAAAAGGCATTGATCTGATTGTGATTGGAACCCACGGCAGAAAGGGGCTTGACAGAGTTTTATTTGGCAGCACAGCAGAAAGAGTTGTAAGGAATGCGTTATGCCCTGTTCTTACTGTAAGAGAGTGCCAGAAATAGATTCGTGGTTCAGATTCAGTGCTGAGAACTAAAGTCCTTATCATAGGTGGCGGTCCTGCCGGTTCAACATCTGCGAGATTCTTGGCAGAAAACAGCATAGATACCATTCTTTTAGAAAGAGATATGTCTTACATAAAGCCATGCGGCGGCGGAATAGCTTCAACAGCGCTCCATGAGTTGAACATACCTGAGAGCGTTTTAAAAAATAAAATAAATAAAATAAGAATAGTATCTCCAAAAGGAGAAGATATAGGAATCCACTTAACTGGCGGGCATCTCTGCGTAACGGAAAGAGGAGAGTTTGATTCAAAATCAAGAGAAATGGCGGGAAACAAAGGCGCCTCTGTAATAGAGGCTGAATTCATCGGATTCGAGAAAACAGGTAAACATATAATCTCTGTAGCAAGGAAAAAGGCAAGCAATGAAGAGATCAAGATAACATCTGATTATGTTGTAGCAGCAGACGGCATAACCTTCAAAGCAGGCTCCTGCGTAAAGGCTGCTGGACTTAAATATCTTTACACCTTAAGCGCCTCTTTGAAAACAGCAGATAGCGACACCTGTGAGTTCTGGTTCAGCTCAAACCATGCGTCGAATTTTTATTCATGGATATTCCCGTCAAAAGAACATTCATCCATCGGCACAGGCAGCACAAATCCTCGGGAACTCACCTCCCTGCTGAACAACTTTACAAAGAGAAGATTTGACGCCTCTGTGAAAGGCCTTGCTTCAGAAAATTATCTCGGTAAGTTGAGAGCATTCAGGATACCTGAATGGAGAGGCAATCTTTTTAACATCAGGAATATCTTTTTTGCCGGCGATGCCTCAGGCAGCGTAATGCCTGTAACATACGAAGGGATTTATTATGCAATGAAGTCTGGAGAGTTCATTGCAAGGGCGGTAATTGAAGGCAAGACGAATGTTTACAAAAAGCTTTGGAACAGCAGGTTCAAAAACAGGTTCCTGCTTATGAACAGGATCAAACAGATTCTGTTTAAAAACGCCGAGAATATTGAAAAGTGGGTCGCTCTGCACAAAAGACCTGAAGTTCAAGAGATTGCTATAAAATTATGGTTGAGAAAGGAAACAGATATTGTCCTTTTCTTTAGTTGAAGTAAGAAGGACTCCGATTGCATAATCTTAAGCTGCAACCTC
>JASEGS010000044.1 GCA_030017995.1 Thermodesulfovibrionales bacterium | reverse complement strand
ATCAATTCTAATCGGGGGCCGCTTCCTACTTCAACAACTCAAAGGGACATGCTCCCATCCACAGCCAATGTCCAACACCCTATCTCCTGGGCGCAGTCCCAGCTTCTTGCAGATCAGATCCAGCTTGGCTTCCTGCGCAGAGTCAAGGTCTTCAGCCTCCTTCCAATATGCGCAGCTATAGACCATCCTCCTGTCCAGCATATTTCTGAAAAGGTCATTTCCTATATCATAATGGTTTTCCCCTATCACAAACGCCCGTGATTTCCTGCCACGATTAAAAATAGCTGAGCTGAGAATATAGAAAAGCAACTTCCGATTCTTTTTGATTTTATCTTCGGGCTGAGTCGGCAAAAGCCTGCAGAAGAAATCGTCAAGCCTCTCACATTCCCACCATCCGTCCATATAAGATTCGCCGAGTCCTAAACTTCCGTCGTTAATGACCCTTTGATAAAAGTTCTCGTTTTTAATCTGAATGTCCCATGGTTGACTCCCATTGATGGTAATACCTGCGGGAGACAGGATAGACTGAACAATTTTTTTAAATTTGTAAGTTTTCATATCACCACCATGAGAACATCGCAAGAATTGCCTTCGCTGTTTAAGCGATGACCGACGTCGGAAGACATCTCGTAGACCCTTGTAAGGGAACCGTGCTTTGCAAGCACGATGGCCACTGTCAAAGAACTCCTCATAATCAAATCTATCGCCTTTGGGATGTTTCGTAAATGTCCTTACAAAGAAACTATTTGAGATGGCCTGAATGGTTCTTCAAAGAAGAATTCACCTCCCTTTTTTAAAACCCTCGAAATTTCTGTTACAGCCTTTCTCCAGTCCTCCATATGATGCAAGACACCAAAGGAAAAGACCGCATCAAATTTCCCATCAGGCTCATCAATGGCCATTGCATCCGCTACTTTAAATTCTATTCTGCCTTTAAGGTTAGGGTTGAGATTCCTATTCGCCCTCTCAATCTGCTCAGGGTCTATGTCCGTGGCAATGACCCCTTCATCGCCAAATTGCTCTATAATCACCTGTGCACCTATGCCTCTGCCGCAGCCGATTTCGAAACATAGAGGATATTCATTGCGTCCTGCCATCTTTCTCAGCATTGGTCCTTCTATGTGCCTCTGGCTAAAGGCCCTGAGAGGGTTGTTAGTTATGAGCCTTTCTATAATGTTAGGTTTCATCAATGCTTATGGGGATCTGCCTTTGGAGCTTCCTCCTTTTTCTCAGGCTCTTTTGGTAATGGTTTTACCGGCTCAGAAATGGGCCCTATTATACACTCATATGCCTTTTTCATCTGTTCCATCATCTCAAGCTGTGATGCCTCGGTTGCTGTTTTCGGGTCTTTTATATGCACATGATGAAGGTCTATCGCCTTTTTAAGCCATTCTTCAGCACATTCAAGTTTTGCCTGAGAGCTATCCATTCCCATCATCATGCCCATGCGCATGGACATCATCCTCTCCATTCTTTCCTGCATCCTGTCCATCTCCTTCATCATCTCTTTTCTTTCAGCAGGACCCATGCCCCGCATCATTTTCCTCTGCATCTTCATCATATCCATCATCATCTGCATCATTTCCTGCATCATCATGCCATGCCCCATCATCTGTCTCATCACGGGCATCTGCATTTGTTGTCCCTCGCCCATCTGCTGTTTCATCATCGGACATGGGCACATCTGCATCTGCTGCCCATCCTTCATGCCTTCACCCATCATCATGCCTTGACCCATCTGAGCCTCTGCCGAAATGCTGAGAACGAATAAAACTGCAAAAACAATTGCCAACTTTTTCATCTCCATCCTCCTTAACATGATTTATGACATTTACAAGATAAGCCTTTCTTTTTTGAAACCTTTGTAATATTCATTCCTCACCCCCTTCTTTCCTTATTCGATTTTATATCCGAGCTTCTCTATGCTCTCAATCGTTATTTTTCTAAACTTCTCTTCGTCAATTTTTGAATCATTAAAGCTGATCGCGATTTTCCCGCTTTCAACATCAATGGATTCAACACCCTCCATGTTTCCTATAAACCTTCGTAAGGCAATAGAGCATTCATCGCAGAATTCCCTGGCTACATTAAACGAAATTTTTTCCATTAACTTTGTCTCCTTATTCTTTCACGAAGGAATTGTAAATGAGCGCAAAAAACGCTCCGAGGATATATCCATAATGGACTCATATATTTACTTTAAATCCTTCTTTTTCTCTTCAAACTCCTCCTTGCTTATCTCTCCTCTTGCATATCTTTGCTTCAAGATATCGAGGGCTGCTTCCCCCTTTTCCTCTTTTTTAGGTGCGCCGGCAATAAGTTTAATGAGATATACAACCCCTAAAATAATCAATATCCAGAATATGATCATAAACAGCCAGCCGAATCCCATTCCCCATCCGTAATCTCCCCACCAGTGCATAGTGCCTCCTTTAGATGCTTATGTTAGTTTCTGGTTCCTCTTTATTATTACATCTTCCTTGCCACACCGAATATGGCGAGGTTCCCAAGACGTCTTAGATTAATTATTTCCATGCCATCTGCCATCATCTCTTCTATGAACTCCTCGTATCTGAACAATCCTCCCTCTGGGTGGGTAGCTATTATTCCGAGAAGTGAGTTCTTTGTGAAGTGTTGCGTGAAGGTAAGGAGGGGTTCTTCAAAAAAGAATTCGCCTCCTCTTCGCAAAACCCTCGAAACCTCTTTTATTGCCCTTTTCCAGTCTTCCATGTGATGAATAACGCCAAAGGAAAATACCGCATCGAATCTTCCGTCTGGCTCATCCAGCGATATTGCATCTGCAACTTTAAATTCGATTTTGTCTTTAAACTCAAGCCTTATATTTCCCTTTGCCCTCTCAATCTGCTCAGGGTCTATGTCTGTGGCAGTAACCTTATCCGCGCCAAATTCTTTCGCAATTATCTGTGCCCCTATACCCCTTCCGCATCCTATCTCAAGACAGAGCGGATATTTTTCGCGGCCTCCCATCTTCCTCAGCATCGGACCTTCCACATGCCTTTGAATAAGGGCCCTGACCGGATTGTTTGTTATTAGCCTCTCTATTAAGTTGAGTTTCAATCTTTTGAGATTTCCATCTTGTGTATCTTCTTAGCGTGCTGTAAAGCTATTTCTACTATCTCCTT
The DNA here is from genome assembly GCA_030017995.1 of Thermodesulfovibrionales bacterium. Lineage (GTDB taxonomy): Bacteria > Nitrospirota > Thermodesulfovibrionia > Thermodesulfovibrionales > Dissulfurispiraceae > JASEGS01. The sequence continues at coordinate 6,264 of JASEGS010000044.1, read as the reverse complement.
TTCATCATGGCTTCTCACCATAAAACCACATTCCGGAGGACATGCAAGCTGTTTGAGCTTCGCCTTCTCTGTCATTTTCATTCACCTCCTTTCCTATTTTTCCTCTGTCATTTTGTAGAAGGCATTTCCGCAAGGTCGATCTTAAATGCCTTTTTATTTCCGTCTCTTATGACAGTAAGTTCAATGGACTGGCCTATTGCCTTTGACTCAATATATTCAACAACTTGGTCCATATCCTTTATAGCCTTTCCATCAATTGCAACTATCAAATCTCCACCTGCGATTATTTGGAGATTCCCTATCATTACGGCCTCTTTTCCGCCTTTTATGCCTGCTCTGTCTGCAGGGCTGTCTTTTTCCACTTTTGCTACAAGCACTCCATTGGAAGACAATTTAAGAAGCTTCGCCAGCTCCTGACTTACATTCTGACCTGTTACGCCGAGCCATGGTCTTGATACATAGCCTTTCGCTATGAGCTGGGGTATTACTACCTTTGCTGTATTAACTGGAATTGCGAAGCCGATGCCTATGTTTGCGCCAACTGGACTGAAAATAGCGGAATTAATGCCTATTATCCTGCCGCTGCTGTCTAAAAGAGGGCCTCCTGAATTCCCCGGATTCACAGCCGCATCGGTCTGTATGATTCCTCTGATGAGTCTGCCGTTGATAGCTCTCATTGTCCTGCCGAGCGAGCTTATAATGCCAACAGTTAATGTCCTTTCAAGACCGAATGGATTGCCTATTGCCAATGCTTTTTGGCCGACCTTCAGAGCAGAAGAATCACTGAATGGTATTGGTCTGAGTTTATCAGCAGGAGCGTTTATTTTTATGACAGCTAAGTCATTGCTTGGATCAGAGCCTATAAGGACAGCTTCCCATTTTGTCCCATCAAATAGAGTAACACCAAGCTTCTTGGCTTTTTCCACTACATGATAATTAGTGAGTATATGGCCTTTTTTATCTATAATAGAACCTGAACCAGCGCCTCTTTCAGGAACAGGATTAAAAAAGAAGTCATAGGATATTGTGGTGGTGGTAATATTTACGACACTTGCTCCCATCTCCTGATAGATCTTTATGTTTTCTTGTTCATCAGGAGACAGGGCATGAGCTATCATTGGGAAAAGCGCTATTGCAATAAAAATTATTATTCCGAGGATTTTATTTTTAGTCATGTTTACACCCTCCAGCATCAGTGAAATTTTCTATCAAGGTTATCCTTAAAATCAGCATAGCGGATAACTTTGAATAAAATGTGAATTCATAATCGGGAATCAAGGTTTATTCATGTTTCGATACCTTTTTAAGATGTTCATAGTCTCTCTCAAGAATGCCGGTAAATCAGAGGGCTGTCTTGAGGTAATAAGGTTGCCGTCAACAACAACCTCTTTATCTTCATAAATTGCTCCTGCATCTTTCATCTCCTGTGCAACTGACTTGTAGCAGGTCGCATGTCTTCCTTGCAATAAGTCGGCGGTAATAAGGGTTTGATGGCCATGGCAGATGGCCGCGACGAGTTTGTTTTTATTAAAGAAATGTTTCGCAATCTCGAGCGCTTCTTTTTCTCTTCTTATGGTCTCGGGTGCCCTGCCTCCTGGAAGTATAAGAATATCATAATCATCTGAGTTGACCTCTTTAAGTGTTTTATTGGCTTCCACCTCGTATCCATGCTTGCCTTTTATCCGTGTTTTCTTAGGAGAGGCGATATCTACCTCAATACCTTCTTCTTTTAACCTGTAGTAAGGAACGAGCAGTTCAGAATCCTCAAAATTGTCTGCAGTTATAATTAGTGCCTTCATGAAAGACCCTCAACGAAGTTATATTTTGTCTTCAGAAAGTTTTGCCCTAAGGTTTTTTAAATAGTCTATGTGTTTGATCTCCTGTTCCATCAGTGCCTGGATTAAATGGATAGCGAGTGTATTCCCCGTGGTCTCTGCTACGGGGTCAAGCGAGCGAATGTAATGAAAATATTCCTTACATTAGATTCCCTCTGGTCTTGCCACAGGGAAGATCAATCTTCTTTGCCAGTAGCCATTATTTAACCCCCCACAATTTTTGGAGAACACATGATACTCAATTAAATTTTATCACTACTTTGCAAAAAATCAACTTCTTATATTATTCCATAATCCGTAGCCAAACATTTACAGAAGCAAAGCAGGCATGGGTGAAAAGACTTTAATTGATAAAGACTTTGAAGCCGTGCCTGCTTTGCTTGATTACGGATTATGGTTATTGCCCGCGATCCTCCGGATTGTCTGCTATAATTTATTTTATGAGGATGAAAAGATTTTTGTTCGTATTGTTTATCCTTTTTTATGCCCAAAGCGGATTCTGTTTTCCGGTAATCGGGAGGTCACCGCAAGGAGTGGATGATGTTTTTTTGCCTGACGGGGACGCAATAAAGGTAGAGACATGGATAGAGAACTTAGAGATTCCGTGGTCTTTGGTTTTCCTTCCTGACGGCAGGGCACTGGTAAGCGAAAGACCGGGAATGGTAAGGATTATTAAAGATGGAAAACTCCGGAGCGAACCCTACGCAAGAATAGATGTCGCACATATCGGAGAGGGCGGGCTTATGGGTCTTGCTGTTCATCCTGACTTTCCAAAAAAAACCTTTATATATGCGATGCATACCTATAAAAAAGGCGATTCAACTTATAACAGGGTTATAAGGCTAAAAGATTTGGGAAACAGCGCTGTTTTTGATAAGGTGATAATAGACAATATTCCCGGAGGTAGATTCCATAATGGTGGTAGAATCGCTTTTGGTCATGATAGGATGCTTTATATAACAACAGGGGAAACCTTTAACTCTGAGATGGCACAGGATTTGAAATCCCTTGGAGGAAAGATATTAAGGGTAACCCTTGAAGGTGGTATTCCGGAAGATAATCCCTTTAAAGGCTCTCCTATATATTCCTATGGGCACAGAAACCCGCAGGGATTAGCATGGCATCCGGAGACAGGTGACCTCTTCTCCTCTGAACACGGCCCATCGGGTGAATACCTTCGTTTTGGAAATGACGAGATAAATGTTATTCGCAAGGGCGGCAATTATGGATGGCCCAAGATTATAGGGGTTGGGGAAAGGGATATATACATAGACCCTTTAATATTATGGGAAAAAACAACACCTCCTTCAGGGATTACCTTTTACAAAGGCAGCAGACTCAGCCATTTAAAAGGAGACCTCTTTGTTGCCACCTTAAGGGGTGAATGTCTTATCAGGGTAAGATTGAAAAAGGGAGGAGATAAATACAGGATTATCAGAATAGAAAGGTGGTTTGCAGAAGATTATAAGAACGGCAGGTTAGGGCGGATAAGGGATGTAGCTGAAGGGCCTGATGGCGCCCTTTATTTTCTCACCAACAACAGAGACGGCAGAGGAAGTCCAAGACCCGGGGATGACAGGATATACAGAATATTGCCGAGATAAGTCGGTACACACATGAATCTGAAAGATTATTATGGCAGACTGAAAGGCAGCACGATGGCCTGCATAGGCTTTCTTCTTTCACCACTGTCATGGTGGAATGACCTGTATGTCAATATCCCTATTGCATATTTCTGTGCGTGGGTTTTCAGTCTTTTTTATCCGGGCTTATTCATGTATGCCTTTGTAGGTTCATATTTTTTATTATTATCCTTGTGAAACTCAAGGTCATCCAGCCGCTTCAGGAGTATAAGCGGCTGTAAAAGTGTTGAATGAAGTTTGCCTTCTAATTATTCCGCCTCTATTCGCACCTTGTCCATGGCATTGAAAAGGTAGCCGTCCTGATTCCAGTCTGCAGATATGGGTTGTAACCTACCCTTGCTGTCAGTGGCCCTGCACATTAGGAGATATGAACCGGGTTTCTGTGCCTTCCATCTATACTCCCAGAGGCTCCACACATAGCGTTCGCCGTTTTTCACTATTTTAGCCTTCTGCCATGTCCTGCCGGAGTCTGTGGAGACATCCACTCTTACTATTTCAGCATCGCCTGTCCATGCATATCCCCTTATCAAGGCTTCTCCCGTTGACACTCTTGCCCCGTCAGATGGGCTAAAGATAATGGATTTTACATCAATGTCCGTTAGAACCCTCATATTCTTTGGAGAGACCTTGGTTCCTGGCTTAACAGGGTTTATAGGTGTTCGGTATTTGTCCGCCATATAAACGCCATCAAATTGTTTTTCCGATACATCTATGCTGATGAGCCATTTCACCGAACATGACCCTCCCCATCCAGGGACAAGGACTCTTAGGGGATAGCCATGATAAACCGGAAGAGGAGCGCCGTTCATCTCATATACGAGGAGCGTTTCAGGGCTCATGGCCTTTTCAACTGGGATGCTCCTTTTAAAGTCAGGGGCAGTGGGCACAAAGGGTTCATCAGCGCCGTCAAATATAATGTGTTTTGCCCTATCAGTTATATTTGCTTTCTCAAGGACATCTTTCAGCCTGACACCCTTCCATTTGGCTGTGCCGATTCCCCCATGTTTCCACTGGTTTCCAGATGCCTTTGGATCAAAAAAGCCCCTGCTGTTGCCATAGCACTCGAGGGTAACAATGGCCTCCACTCCTTCAAACCTTTTAAGTTCATTCATAGTGAGGCGGAGTGGACTTTTGACTTCTCCGTCAATGGTTAGGCTCCATTTTTGGATGTCTATCGCTGGCTGGCCTATATTGTTTCTCACAAAGAACATCTCCGTAGGGGTTATAAAATGCTCAAAACCATCCAGAGGCATCTCCAGGACAATCGGTTTTGAAGAAAGGACCATCATCTTTTCCTTCCCTGCAAAGACCGGTTTCTCAACAGCTTTTTCCTGTGCCTGTGCAAGCGGATTATCTGCAAGGATTTCTTTGCCAAGCGCCAGAGCAGCACCAAGTTGTCCTGCCTTTTTTATGAATGACCTTCTTGACAATTTATCTGTCTTCATTCTTTCCCCCTATTTCTCCTTATAGGTGCTTATCCCGAGCACCTTCCAGAGTGGTCAGAGACCGAAAATTCCTGTGAAAAGGGCTATTGCTGCGACAAGGAATGCCGCTGTTTTTACCCCGCTGCTCAATGGAGCAAGCAGTCCGGCGAGGATAAGCGCTATTCCTAAAACTATTCTCAATCCCTTGTCTATGCCTCCTACATTTTTCTTCATCCTTTGCCTCCTTTATTACCGTCTTAAATACGAGACAACCTCTTCCCCCGGCCTTGGGAGCCCTGCTATTTTCCATGCCTTTAAAGGGTCGATAAACTCCTCGCTAACGCACTCTTTTGGCTGGTGTATGTTTTTGCAAACAGAACCAAGTATGGGGAAGGATATGTAATGTTTGTAATATTCCCTCATGAACTTAATGATATCCATTCTCTCTTTTGTAAGTTCCTGTATTCCTTCCCTTTCTGCTATCATACAGGCTACATTCTCATCCCAGTCATCAAAGTTCAATAAGAAACCGTCGTCATCCACATTAATGATTTTGCCGCCACATTCGATCGCAGGCATATTTCCCACCTCCCGAGTTTTATTGCCTCTCTTCAAAGTTCTTAATAAATTGCCCTATTTGCACCCCGAGGTAAATGCATTTGATATTATTCATGCAATCGTCGGCATCATTTTTTTCAAGATGGGTTGTCAATTTTTGACCGCCTTTTTCAAACTTGACGATATAGGTTTTTTTCTCATCATCAAAAGTAAGCCCGACAGAGATGCCGTGTTTTCCAATATCTGGATACATCTCAAGAATCTTGTCTTTTAATGACACTATTGTATAGCCCATTAGTCCTCCTGTTTGAATCTCGCCTCTACTGCATTCCAGTTTATGTTCTTGAAGAATGCCTCTATGTAATCTGCCCTCTTGAGTCCATAATCGAGCATAAAGGCATGCTCAAATACATCCATTATCAATATGGGAGTACATCCTGCAGGATGAGCAATATCGTGCTCGTTTATCCAGAAGTTTATGAATTTGCCATTGGCAATGTCCTGATAAAGCACTGCCCAGCCAATTCCCCTCATTGTTCCAACTGCCTTAAAGTCCTTTTCCCATGTCTCATAGCTTCCGAAGTCCCCGGCTATCTTTTTTGCGAGTCTGCCATCTTTGCTGATTCCACTCTTTCCGCCAAGATTTTCAAAATAATACTCATGGAGTCTCATGCCATTGAATTCCCATCCAAGCCTCCTCTTCAGTTCACCAAACTCAGGGGTTCCTGTCTTACCATCCTTCAACATCTGACCGGAGCATGTCCCTTTGAGTTGTTGAAGTAGGAAGCGGCCCCCGATTAGAAT
>JASEGS010000043.1 GCA_030017995.1 Thermodesulfovibrionales bacterium | reverse complement strand
AAGTAATGGAATCCAAGGAATCGCCCGACCTCTCCCGCCTTGTAGAAGTCGCAGTCTAATGAGCAAATCACTGAAGCTCTGTTCCGGCGCCGATGCAGTGAAAAATTCAAAAGGGCTGGCTGGACAGTTGCACGGCTTTGTACCGTTTCAAAAGTCCCTTGTCAGTTTTGAGAACATTAAGCTGTTTCTTGGCCTCGTCTGTGAGAAGAATTTCGAACAAGAGAAATCCTAAAGCTCGCTTAAATTAAGTTTCGTGACCTTACCCTTGGCTGCTTGTTTCAGTCCACGCTGGACACTCTCAAGCGCCTTCTTATTCTTATAAAGCCACTGTTCTGGTGAAGGGATAAGATCCATAACAGTCTCCAACCTTTTGAGTTCGTCAATATCTATAACTGCAGCCATCTTATGGCCTTTAGCGTCGGTTAAAAACTGTCTAACCTTAATATGGTCATCTTTTCTCTTAACTACAGCCGGCATAAAGCGCCTCCTTCTTTGTTTTATTATACCGTTCTATTCAACTGTATGTATAGTTAGAGCAATTCTAACACCCCTTGTCTCTCAAAATCTGTAACTGCTGTCTTATTTTGGGGCGGATGTGTTTGTTAGGCTATTTTGTAGGCAATCCTAACCAAGCTAAAGGAAGCTCGTTAAATTTATAGTGGCAGTTAACGCTATGAATATAATCCAACACGTCCTTGTATTCAGGCTTTTTAAACCAATCACTCAGCACATAGACATATTCTACTTTTATGCCAAGAGATGTTACCAGTTTCAAATACTGTTTGCGCTTAAAATCGCATGTTTGCAGTTTTTCATCTACTGACCCTGCAACCTGTTGATATTTGACTTCAATGATAAACAACGTTTCTCGCACAATCACCAGCAAGGCATCATCAGGTAATAGTTTCTTTGAGATTGTATGCTTCCAGTCAATACCTTCCTCTTCCAGAAATCTGTAAAAATCATGTTTTCTGAAACATCGAGCAACGAGATGACCTTCAAAAAATACCCCCAAGCCAACCTTATGAGGAATCTTCTTTAATTCATATCCTGAAATTGACTTCATAAGCTCATTGAAGTCAACTTTTCTCTCAAAATGCAAACCGGTTAGCGTATTACCTCCACCCAACCCGCCTGCTTTCATTTTTGATTCCTTCCTACAAACATAATGTCGCCTCTTTCCCTCTGATTGCTTGTTCAAGACGTTTCCTTGAAACCCCAAGATATTCTTCTTCCAAATCAATTCCAACATACTTTCTATTTAATAAAACCGCTGCAACTCCAGTCGTTGAACTTCCACAGAAAGGATCCAAAACCAAATCGCCTTTTTTTGTAGAGGCAAGGATAAGTCTCTTCAAAAGTTCTACAGGTTTTTGAGTCGGATGTTTGCCGAACTTTTTTTCCTCGGCTGGTGGTGATGAAATCTCCCATACATTCCGCATCTGTTTACCTTGATTCATTTTCTTCATAAGCGGATAATCAAAATAATGTTTGCTTTTTGTGTTTTTTGCAGCCCATAAAACAATTTCTGTTGAATGAGTAAAGTATCTGCATGAGAGATTTGGCGGGGCATTGCGCTTGTACCAGATAATATCGTTAAGGATTTTATATCCAAGCTCCTGCATGGCAAAGCCGACCGAGTAAATGATATGTGTTGTTCCTGAAACCCATATTGTTCCATTCGGTTTCAGAACACGCTGACAAGCCTTGAGCCATTCAAGAGTAAATTTATGATTCTCTGTTACTCCTTTTGATTTATCCCACTTGCCTTTATTAACTGATACCATTTTTCCGGCATGGCATGTAATACCGCCGTTAGAAAGGAAATAAGGAGGGTCGGCAAAGATCATATCAACGCTGTTATCCCTTGCCTGATTTAATATTTCGATGCAGTCTCCTTTGAGAAGCCTTAGAGAGTGTTCGGGATCATCATAATAAACAGTAAAAGGTTTCTTATTGCCGTAAGAAGCTGTTTCTTCAGAAATATAGAAATTAAGCGGGCCTTCTGGAAGGTTATAAGTTATGGTCTGCTTCTCATTAACTTTGCGCCCTTTTGATTTTTTGTTATTTGTTCTTTTTTGCATCGGCTCCTATAAATAAATCAGAGATTTTTACACGTAGTGCCTGCGCTATCTTCTGGATATTCTCAACAGAAACATTTCTTTTTCCACATTCGACATGACTAATGTATGTCCTATGAAGCCCACAAAGGTCAGCGAGCTGCTCTTGAGACAGGTTCTTTGCTTCTCGATAAGTGCGAATATTTTTGCCGAATATTTTTTTGATGTCAGGCATCTTCTATTGAAGATCATTCTTGATCAAATGATGATTACAAGTCTATAGACTATAAGTCACATTTAAAAACCGTTTATATCCGCATCAAGCGCAGAATGACGGCCTGTTCTTATCGGCGACACGCGAAGGAAAAAGTTTTATATCCCTCTTGCATACAAAGTAATGGAGCGTTTTTTAAAGGCTGGCTTTGTATTGAAAGAGGACATCATCAAAATCCAGCACAATTGCAAGGCAACGGGGTTTTGGGTGAAAAAGTCAAAGGAGTATAACTTTCTCCTCATTATGCATGAGCATATTTTTGTTTTTTACAAGCCATGAAAACTTACAGAAGCCGGCCCAGCGGTTTATCTGCAAACGGCTTTAGGTGTATAATGTTATCAAACGATGAAAGGAGGAAATATGCCTTCAACTGTAATCGAGCATCTTTATATTGAAAAAGACCCTGCCAGATACGAAGGCAAGGCCGTCATAAAAGGCACCCGAATACCTGTTGCCTCGATAGTGAACCATTACCGCTCAGGAATGAGCATAGAGGAAATCCTTGAAGGCTATCCTTCCATAACGCCTGCCCAGCTTTTTGACGCCCTGAGTTATTACTTCGACAATAAGGAAGAAATAGACAAAGAGCTTGAGTAAATGATAAGGCTCTATCTCGATGAAGATGTCCGCAGAAAAGCAGCTGCTGCCTTGAGATTGAAAGGTTACGATGTTATCAGCGCCCATGAAGTGCAAAAGCAAAGCCTTTCCGATTATCAGCAATTAGAATACGCCGTTTAGAGAGACAATCGTCCGCCTTGCGAAATTTTTATTTACGCATCCATCAGAAGAAATCAAGAACAATATCTTTTGGATTTGAATAGCATTGTCTAAGATATGCCCAGCGGTTTATCTGCAAACGGCTTTAGGTGTATAATTCAAGCATGAAAAAGAAGCCTTTAAAGCCTAACGGCAAAAATATAGAAATCGCCCTTGAACTGCTCGAACTTTCCCTAATTCTCAAAAAGTCTGTTCGTAAAGCGGTAAAGAAAAAGTAATGTCTATAATCGAAGCCTTTATAAAAACCATCTCCTTTTTCGATGAACTGAAAAATGAAGGCGTTATCGAGGACTATGCGCTTATCGGCGGTCTTGCGCTTTCGGCATGGGTAAGGCCTCGCACCACGCAGGATGTTGATCTGGTGGTTATAATTTCAAAAAAGATAAACTGGGCTGACCTGATCTCTCTTATCCGGACAAGATTACAGAAAAAAGTATCTGTTCATAAAGCAACCCCGCGAATGACGATTCAGGAAAAATTCTCTTTTATGTCAGGCCATATTCAAATTGATATTATAGGCACAGGCGGATTTGACTTGGCATCTGACGCAATAAAAAATGCGGTTGTTGCCGATGTTCTGGGAAAAAGCATTAAAGTCGCTACCCCTGAATACCTTATATTACTGAAACTTCTGCCGTTAAGCAGTCAGGACATTATTGACATTAAAGAGCTTGCAAAGAAGGCCGATATGCACAATGTCCGAACATTGGCGGAAAAATATTTCCTCCTTCCTAAGCTTGAATCTATTATCCAACGCAAAAATCTGTAAGCAAACAGGCTTTTGGCCATAGGCTCGTAGAGGTAAAAAGTCAAAGGAGTATAACTTCCTCCTTATTATGCACGAGCATACTTTTATTTTTTATAAGCAGTGAGAACTACAAGTTTGACAATCTCGTTGCACGAGGAGCAGGATCGGCGGGTTAGCTGTAAGAAATTTGACGCGCCTTAAGTCTGAGTAATACTGCCTATTTTCCTGATTTTTTTATACCTTTCTTCTATTAATTTTGCCGTGCTCTTTGTCCGGAGGGTTTCCAATGCCTTTGTTATATATTCGGCGATCCTCTTTGCGGTGGTCTCCGGCTCCCTGTGGGCACCTCCGAGGGGTTCAGGAATTATATCGTCAATGATCTTAAATGCCTTCAGGTCTTGTGTCGTAAGTTTCAGGGCGTCGGCTGCCCTTGAAAAATCATCTAAAGAAAGCTCTCCATTCTTTCTCCATAGGATTGCAGCACATCCTTCAGGCGAGATTACCGAATAAACAGAATGCTCCAGCATGTAAAGCCTGTCTGCAACGCTCAGGGCAAGGGCGCCTCCGCTTCCCCCTTCACCGATAACTATAGAGACAATAGGAACCTTTATCTTTGACACCTCCATCAGGTTTGTCGCTATTGCCTCTGCCTGTCCTCTTTCTTCTGCGCCTATTCCCGGGAAGGCGCCGGGCGTGTCAATAAGAGTGACTACCGGCATTTTGAAGCGCTCTGCCAGTTTCATAACCCTGAGCGCTTTTCTGTAGCCTTCGGGATTGGGCTGACCGAAGTTCCTGAATATTCTTTCCTTTGTACCTCTGCCTTTTTGGTGGCCTATTACGGCCATTGATATACCATTAATCTTCCCGATCCCACTCACAATGGCAGGGTCGTCTCCAAATCTCCTGTCGCCGTGCAGTTCAAGGAAATCTTCAACCATCATGGTGATATAATCGAGAGTATAAGGTCTTTCAGGATGTCTGGCGATCATGGTCTTTTGCCATGGAGTGAGGTCTGAAAAAAATTCAGAACGCATATCTTTTGCCTTCTTTTCCAACTGTCTTATTTCGGATGACAAATCTATCTCATTTCCGTCTGAGAGCCTTTTTAGTTCTTCTATTTTTGTTTCAAGCTCTTCCAGAGGTTTTTCGAAATCTAAATAATATGCCATGGTTGTTTTACTCCCAATCAAATTTGAAAATTGAATTTTGCAGTTTTAATTTAATACTCTAATCCTCTCACCGGTAATTTTTTCTACCTCCGGCACAAAATTGCCGGTTGGTTGAAGTTTCGTTGCTACTACAACGCAACACTCTGGCAAATGTATCCTTAAGGAAACAGACTCCTTTTTGTTAGGCGTTTCGCCCAGTAATTTCCTGATCTTTCTGAGTTTCTCTGAAATATCTTCATTACTATACTTTAGGCTTACTTCGTATTTCCTGCTGACTTCCACGGCTGCGAGGTCCTGAATGTCCCGTGCCATTACCTTTGTGCCTTTTTCTGCTTTAAATACGAGGCCTTTTATTATAACCCGGTTGCCCTTTTTCAGCAGCGCAACCTCTTTCTTGTAAAGGTCAGGAAATATTAGAACGCCGCTTCTTCCGGATTCATCTTCCAGTGTGAGATAAGAAGTAATCCCTTTTTCCTTTGCCCTGTTTTTTATTTCGCCTATTACCCCGGCAATGCAGACCTCAGCCCTGTCTTCTCTCTCTTCCACTTCAGATATTGGAATTATATCCATTGATGCTAATGCGCTTCTGTATCTGGAAATCGGGTGACCTGATATGTAAAAACCGAGGGCTTCTTTTTCATAGCTAAGCAGCGTATTTTCATCCCACAGCATGGTTTCATTTGATGTGCTGGCGCTGTCTCCGAAGAGACCGGGCAAATTCATTTTGGGAGGAGATGTCAGTTTTTCCATTGCCTTTGCCCTTGCATAATTTGGCGAATCACCGGGGAAGACGGAATCAAAAGCGCCTGCCTTAATGAGGCTTTCAACCACTTTTTTATTGATCTTTTTGCCTTCAAGTCTATCCAGAAACTCTTCAAAGCTGTTAAATCCGCCAGTCTGCTTCTCTGAGAGGATTATTTCGATGGCAGCGCCTCCAACGCCTTTTACTGCCTCAAGCCCGAATCTCACGGAGTTTCCAACTATTCTGAACTCTCTGTCACTTTCATTAATGTCAGGCGGCAATATCTCTATGGATATGTTTCTGCACTCGTTTATTAGCTTTGCAATCTTGTCTGTGTCGCCCATGTCAGCGCTGAGATTTGCTGCCATGAACTCCACAGGATAATGGGCCTTCAGATAAGCGGTCTGATAAGCCAAATATGCATAGGCAGCGGAATGGGACTTATTAAAGCCGTATTTTGCAAAGGGTTCCATTTTCTCAAATAACCTTTCCGCTTTTTCCTCCGGAAATCCATTTGCCATTGCACCTTTGATAAAGATCTCTTTTTGCTCTTCCATTTCGTCCTGTTTTTTCTTCCCCATTGCCCTTCTCAGTATATCAGCCTGCCCCATGGAGAAATTTGCAATCCTATTAGCGATCATCATGACCTGTTCCTGATAAATGATAATGCCGTATGTCTCGTCAAGAATCTCTTTTAATTGCGGCAGTTCATATTCCACTGAACCGCCTTTTTTGTTCTTTATAAAAGCATCTATCCACGCCATAGGACCCGGACGGTAAAGGGCGACAAGGGCGATGAGGTCTTCAAATCTGTTTGGATGCATACGGACAAGGATGTCTCTCATGCCTGAGCTTTCCAACTGGAATATGCCTGTTGTCTCGCCGGAACTCAAAAGAGCAAAAGAGTCTTTGTCATCAAAGGGTATTGCAGAGATATTTAATTCCTTCCCTTGCTGTTTTATAAATTCGAGGGTCTTTTCGATTATTGTCAGGGTATTCAGGCCAAGGAAGTCAAACTTAAACAGGCCGATACCCTCCACAGAACCCATATCAAACTGTGTTGTGATAGTGGGCTCTGACGGGTTTTTATAGAGGGCTGTATAATCTGTAAGAGGGCAGGGCGCTATTACGACCCCTGCCGCATGTGTGGAGGCATGTCTTGCAAGCCCCTCAAGCCTTTTTGCTATATCCAGAAGTTCCTTTACAGGTTGGTTCGTGTCATATAATTCCTTCAACTGGGGTTCGAGCTTCAATGCTTCCTCAATACTGATATTATTGGCAGGAACAAGTTTGGCAATCCTGTCAACCTCTGCATAGGGTATTTCCAGAACCCGTCCCACATCTCTTATGGCGGCCTTTGCAGCCATTGTCCCGAAGGTTATAATCTGTGCTACATGGTCGTTGCCATATTTATCCGAGACATAATTAATGACCTCCTGCCTTTTGTCCTTGCAGAAATCTACATCTATGTCAGGCATGCTTATCCTTTCAGGGTTTAAGAACCTTTCAAAGAGAAGGCTATATTTAATGGGGTCTATTTCTGTTATGCCGAGACAATAGGCCACAAGGCTGCCGGCAGCAGAGCCCCTTCCCGGGCCAACTGGAATCCCATTCTTTCTCGCATAGCTTATGAAATCCCAAACTATGAGGAAATAAGAAGAGTACCCCATCTTTTTAATTACCTGAAGCTCCATTTTAAGCCTTTCCATGTAATTAGCAGGCGCACTCCCCCTGAATTTGTCTTTGAGCCCTTTTAAGGCAATATCTTCAAGGAAGGAGTCGGGAGAAATGCCGTTAGGCAGCTCATATTTTGGAAGAAGACTCTTGCCCAATGTGAAGTCGAGGTTACATCTTTCGGCAATGAGCCTTGTATTCATTATGGCTTCAGGAATCTCTCTGAATGCCTGCTTCATTTCATCAGGGGACTTGAAGTAAAATTCGTCTGTGCTGAACTTTAACCTCTTTGCATCCTTTACTGTTTTGCCTGTCTGTATACATAAAAGAATATCGTGTGCCCTTGCGTCTTCTTTTCTTAGGTAATGGCAGTCGTTTGTAGCTACAACAGGTATATGAAGCTCTCTGGATAGCTCCAATAATTTCTTATTCACATCTTCCTGTTCAGGAAGCCCATTATGCTGAACCTCGAGAAAGAAATTATCAGGGCCCAGTATATGTTTATATTGCAGGGCTGCTTCTCTTGCCCTCTCGGTCTGTCCGTAGTGGAGATAATAAGGCACCTCGCCTTTAAGGCAGGATGTAAGTGCTATAAGCCCCCCGCTGTATTGTTCGAGGAGGTCTTTGTCTATCCTCGGTTTGTAGTAAAAGCCCTCAAGATATGCCTTTGTAACTAAAGCAGTAAGGTTTTTATACCCGCTGCTGTCTTTGGCAAGGAGTATCAGATGGAAAGAGGCCTCTTCAGAAAGACCATTGTCTATATTTGTCTTTGTCCTGTCAGACCTGCTGTTGGGCGCTACATATACCTCACAACCTATGACAGGTTTTATTCCAGTTTTAATAGCATTTTTATAAAATTTCAGTGCGCCGAAAAGGTTGCCGTGATCTGTAATTGCAACAGCAGGCATCTTATAGACAGATGCCTGCTCCATGAGTTCATCGATCTTTATGGCACCGTCCAGCAGGCTGTATGCTGTATGCAAATGGAGGGGGACAAAGTCCGAGTGTTGCATAGCAAAATATTAACCTTAGGGGTGTGCTTTAGTCAAATTGAAGAAAGATTGCTTCTCTTTCTATCTTCTTTGTTTAATATCTTCCCCTTTCTTTTCATCGGGTGGTTGTTGTCCCCTTATATCTTCATGTGGCGATTGTTTTGGGGATTTCTTTTCTGTTTTTCTATCATCAGGTTGAGCAGTCCTTTCCAGCGTTTGTTTCCCTTTCTGTTCCTGCTTTTCCATGACAGTCGCTTCAGATGGCTTCTGTGGTTTCATTGGTTGAGCAGGCCTCTCCGGCATTTTAACTCTGCTGTCATCTGGCGATTTTATGCCCTCTTTTTTTATCGCGCCATCCTGTTTCATAGGTTTTTGCGGCAATTCCAGCCCTTTTCTTTCAGGGATTCTTTCGGGTATTTTGTCGAACTCTCTAAAAGGTGTACCGCTCTTTGGCTCTTTAAGACTCTTTACAGGCATCTCACCTTTA
This sequence comes from Thermodesulfovibrionales bacterium, assembly GCA_030017995.1. Lineage (GTDB taxonomy): Bacteria > Nitrospirota > Thermodesulfovibrionia > Thermodesulfovibrionales > Dissulfurispiraceae > JASEGS01. The sequence continues at coordinate 1,556 of JASEGS010000043.1, read as the reverse complement.
GGGGCAAACACAGGCTTGCGGCTCTCTTTAATAAGGGGACGATTTTCCTTTAGCTCCTTTGTCTGTATTTCCACGATCCTTTTTGGAGGCGCTTTTGATACAGACAACTCTTTTACAATAGGAATTGATGTCTCCTTTTCATGCTTTATAAGAGGTCTTCCCACATGTATCCTTTCCGTTAAAAACGGATTATCTTTGATCCTTATCTCTTCATATTTCCCTTTTACGAAGGTGTTTCTGTTTATTATAGTTACTGCATTGGCAACCCTACTATGCTTATATGCCTTCACATTTATCACATTGATATTTACATTTGTTATATTTACACTGTTTGGCCCGTAATAGCCATATCCGTAATAAATGTCTTCAGGGGCAAGGGGCACCCACGATACATATGTTGGAGTGTAAACCCATCCTACAAAACCCGGTCCCCAGTATACATGTCCCCTCGCAGGCGGCGTCCAGCACCATCCAACAGATACAGCAAATACCCATCTGCCATAATGATATGGCGCCCATCCCCACGGCTCGTAGGAAATCCAGACGTAATCGCCTCTAATCCATGCCCATCTGCCATGCCTGTAAGGAGCCCAGCCTGCTGATATATAGATAGTCGGTCTCCATACATATCCGTAAGGTCTTACATTTACCCATTCACCATGGTCATCAAAATCAGACGAATATGTTGTTAACTCGTCCGGCAGGTATTTTTCGCTGTATCTCCTTTCCATAAGCCTTCTGTCCCTTTGTTTGTTCCAAAGCTCCCATTCATCAGGAGGGCCCAACGGTGAAATTTCTGCATACATCTGCTCCCTGACTGTAAGGGTTTTGCCTGCTTTAACCCTTGTAGTTCCTTCCCTGCTTTCTGCGTATACAATGCCTGTCAATACAGAAATGTCTGTTGTATTGCCGTTGTACACATCGATCTTGAATTTTGAATAGTCATATGCTCTGATAGTGGAAAGGGGCGTGTCCATCTGTAAAACAGTATCCCGTGCCCCTTTAAAGTTGATATATGCATGCCCTGATAACAGGTAGAACTGATAAGAATCACGGTTTAGTGTCAGCACCTCTATGGAAGACCTCTCATTTAACCTGACATAAGAGCCTTCTTTAAGCCGCAGTTCAACCTTAGAGTTGTCTGGAACCCATAGTCTGTCGCCTTCCTTTAGAGGCATATTGATTGATGCAGGAACCCACTCGCCTGTTTCCTCCATCTTGATCTGCACATCTCCATCAATAAGGCTTATATTTACAAAATCGAGCCTTGAGTCCGGATGGGATGCAGAAAAGGAATATACAGGCAACAATAAAATAAGAGTTGCGAAAATTATAAGTTTTATCGTCTTCATAGTATCCTCCCCGAAGTTTTGAACAGTTTGTATTTAAAAGTATATCACTTAATATCTTGATTAAATAGATAACATCTTTGATATTTTGGTTTACAATTAAAATAATATTTTTTTTTCTGACCCTAATTAAGGGTAAAACTCCATAATCTGTAGCCAAACATTTACAGAAACAAAGCAGGCATGGGTGAAAAGGCTTTATCAGCG
>JASEGS010000042.1 GCA_030017995.1 Thermodesulfovibrionales bacterium | reverse complement strand
TCAATTCTAATCGGGGGCCGCTTCCTACTTCAACAACTCAAAGGGACATGCTCAAAAGATAAGACATTAGATAATTTTGCAAACTCTTCAATGGTAAGTGTTTCAGCCCTTCTTATGGGATTGATTTCTGCATCCATTAATATCCCCTTAATATCTTTTGAAATTGCCTTCAGAGAATTGGAGAGTGTCTTTCTGCGCTGTGAAAAGGCTGTTCTTACAATTCTGAAGAATAGTTTTTCATCCCTGACATTCACCCTCGGTTTCTCCAGTATTTCTACATGTATTACTGCGGAATCAACCTTTGGGACAGGCCTGAAAGCGCCCCGGGGGACAATGAACTTCAATTCAGGATGTGCGTAATATTGGACTGCTATGGACAGAACTCCATAATCTTTTGTATCAGGTTTTGCTACAATTCTCTGCGCTACCTCTTTTTGGATAGTTAATGTCATGGATTTCAGATTTTTTCTTGCTTCAATAAGCCTGAATATAATAGGTGTGGTTATGTAGTAAGGAATGTTTGAGACCACTTTGAATGCTCCCAGTTTCTCGTAATGATATTTGAGTGCATCGCCATGAATGAATTCTATATTAAACGGGTAAATGGGTAAATGGGTGTATGAGTGATAGGATTTTATTCTTTCGAATTCTTCTTTTAGTCTTGTGTAAAGCTCTAAATCCAATTCAATAGCTATAACTTTCTTGGCGATCTCAGCAAGCATTTTCGTTAATTTGCCGTGACCGGGTCCTATCTCAATAACAGTATCATCTGACGTTAAATTTGAGACCTCAATTATCTTATGCAAGATTGAAGGGTCAAAGAGGAAATTCTGTCCAAGATATTTTTTCGGCATATCGTGTTACACTTTAGCCTCTTATGAGTCTTCACCTTAAAACCGAATACGACTTTACCTTTATCTTCATGCTGTGATTTTTAAAATCTATTTTCAGCCTTGAAGGATACCATAAATCCAGTGATGAATTTGCGGCATCCTGCTTGTCTTTTGTCCCTTCACTGTTTAATTTAACAGGATCTCCATAAGTTATATTCAGTTTTTCGCCGCTATTCAGTTCGATAGTCTGCTCTACGGGCAGAAGGGTCTTTTTGTTCATAATGATTTTTCTATAAGAGTTTTCTAATTCATAAGAGTTTTCTTGTTCTTGTAAGGTGTAATCTTTTATGTTCCACCAAAAAAAACTGTTTCTTATTCCATCAATAAGAAGAATGCTCTTGTTCTTATCCAGTGAAGGATTGCTCTTAATTATGCCTTTGTTTTCTTTTACCTCCCATGCGAGGAAGCCTAAATAATAGAGTCTCAGGTTTAGACTGTTTTCTGAAAGGGTAAGGAGCGCATCTCCGCTCATTGCATCGTCGTTTTTTTCGTATTCAATTGATAAAATTGCTTCTATTGCGGATATGTCTTTAAGTTCTATAAGGATTTTTTCCAGTGAAACACCTTCGTAAGAAGGCATTACAACATGCTTTGGAGCACATGAAACAGAAGACAGAATACAGAGAGCAGAGAACAGACAGAAAGCAAAAAGAAGCCTTTTAGTCTGTCTTCTGTCTTCTGTGCTCTGTCTTCTATCCCCTGATATTTTCAATAACTTCTTCAACATCTTTAACTCCCACGATGCTCAGTCCGAAATTGTCCTTTAGTCTTTCAGCGTTGCTTTTTGGGATAATAGCCTTTTTGAATCCTATCTTTGCAGCCTCTTTGAGCCGTGAGTCTCCCTGCGCTACTGCTCGCACTTCTCCTGAAAGGCCGACCTCTCCGAAGAGGAATGTTTTTGAGTCTATCGGAACCTCTCTGAAGGATGAGACGATAGCAGAGATTATGCCAATGTCTGCTGCGGTCTCGACAATCTTTAGGCCTCCAACAATATTTGTAAATACATCCATACCGCCAAGGTGAATTCCTGCCTTTTTTTCGAGGACCGCTATCAAAAGATTTACCCTGTTGAAATCTACCCCCATGCTTGTCCTTCTTGGCATACCGAATGTTGTGGGAGAAACCAGCGCCTGCACCTCAACCAGCAGGGGACGTGTGCCTTCCATTGTTACAATTACCGTCGAGCCTGAGACATTAAGCGGCCTTTCTGACATGAACAATTCTGATGGATTATTGATTTCGACGAGACCTTCATCCCTCATTTCAAAGACGCCTATCTCGTTAGTTGAGCCGAACCTGTTTTTTATTGTCCTTAATATGCGGTAAGGATGTCCCTTGTCTCCTTCGAAATAAAGGACAGTGTCAACAAGATGCTCCAATACCCTCGGGCCTGCAATCGCGCCCTCCTTTGTTACATGGCCTATTAAGAATACGGGCATATCCGATTTTTTTGCAAAGAACATGAGCTTTGCCGCGGATTCCCTTATTTGTCCCACAGAGCCGGGAGCTGATGTGAGTTCTTCTGTATAGATCGTCTGGATTGAATCTATTACCACTGCTGCAGGTTTCATATCATCCGCAGTCATTACTATGTTTTCAACGAGCGTTTCAGAAAGCAGCATGATATTGTCAGAGTTTATCGAAAGCCTTTCGGCTCTCAGCTTTATCTGTTCAGGGGATTCCTCTCCTGATACGTACAAGACCGTTTTTTGATTGGAATCTGAGGTCTGACTTGCTATTTTTGATATGGCCTGAAGCACAAGCGTTGACTTGCCTATTCCCGGGTCTCCTCCTACGAGTATTACCGCTCCGTTAACAAGCCCTCCGCCCAATACCCTGTCGAGCTCATTTATGCCTATATGCGTCCTCCTTTCTTTGCCCCCGACTATTTTACTTAAGGGCTGCGGCTGTGACAGGCTGAAGGATTTAAGAGGTTTGGGGCTCTGTTTCTCTTCTGAGAAGCTGTTCCATGCGCCGCAGTCCGGGCATTTGCCGAGCCATTTGGGGCTTGAATAACCGCATGCCTGACATTGATAGACAGTTTTTATCTTAGACATTCAGCAGCCTCATGCCTTTTCCGAAACTATGGGCATTTTCAATTGCTCTATCAACAAACTCTTTGGCCTTTTTAGCGGCATCTAAAACCGTCATCCCTTTTGCGAGGCAGGCTGTGATGGCTGCTGAAAAGGCGCATCCTGTGCCGTGGTATTCGCCTTTTATTTTTTTGCCTGCTAAACGATAGAATTTTGTCCCATCATATATTAGATCTAAGGTTTTTTCATGCTTTTTACTTCTGACTTCTGACTTTTTACTTCTGACTTCTTCAAAATGTCCGCCTGTGATAATCACTGTCTCAGGGCCAAGTTTTTTAAGCTCCAGAGCTGCTTTTTCCATATCCTTTTCATTCATTATATTTATGCCTGAAATAGCAGTTGCCTCATATATATTGGGAGTTATGACTTTCGCAATTGGAAACAATTCTTTTCTTAAAACATCGAGCGCATCGTTTTCCATAAGGGAGCTGCCTGTTGAGGATATGGTGACAGGATCGATGACGAGGTTTTGAAGGTCATAGCCTTTTACGATCTTTGCCACTGAACTTATGATGCGTTTGGAAAAAAGCATCCCTGTTTTCAATGCATCTGGCCTTATGTCACTTATAAGCATATTTAATTGTTCTTCCAGAAAATCCTCTTTGATCTCTGCTATGGCCTTAACTTCATAAGTATTCTGTGCTGTTAATACTGATACGGCTGAGATACCATAAACCCCGAAATGATGGAAGACCTTTAAATCTTCCTGAAGACCTGCTCCGCTTGTAGGGTCAGAACCTGCTATGGTTAGTGCGACTTTCATTGTGCAATTATTATATCAGTCGGTAGTTTATATTGACAAATCTATAACTTTTTTATTATCTTATCTAACTTAAATCCCGGCTTTTTAATTTAGTAGAGGAAGGTGTATAGATGAAAACGAAATTTGCAAGAAAGGAAGACATACAGCGCAAGTGGTATGTGGTTGATGCAAAGGATCAGGTTCTCGGAAGGTTGAGCAGCAGGATCGCTTCTTATCTTCGGGGTAAGCATAAAGCGGTATTTACACCCAATGTGGATACCGGAGATTTTGTGATCGTTATCAATGCAGAGAAAGTTAAGGTAACAGGCAAAAAGCTTACAGATAAGATGTATTATAGCCATACAGGCTATATAGGAAGCATAAAGGAAAAGAGCCTTGAACACAGATTGGTCAGTGAACCTGAGAATGTTATAAAAGACGCAGTTTGGGGGATGTTGCCAAAAAATAGACTCGGCAGACAGATGATCACGAAGTTGAAGGTCTGTCGTGGAGCTGAACATGGCCATAATGCGCAAAAGCCTGAACAATTAGAAATCACAAAATAAGGAGTGAATAAAACATGGCTTCAATACAGTATAATGCTACAGGCAGAAGAAAGAGGTCGATAGCAAGAGTAACATTGGTGCCCGGCAAAGGGAAGATTACTGTAAATCAGAGGGAATTTGAAAATTACTTCCCGAGAGATACGCTGAGGATGATTATCAGGCAGCCGCTTCAGATTACCGGAGTGCTCAGCAAGTATGACATTATGGTTAATGTTACAGGGGGAGGGCTAAGCGGTCAGGCAGGAGCAGTAAGGCATGGGATAGCGAGGGCGCTTGTGAATGTTGATGCAGATATGAAATCAAGGTTGAAAAAGGAAGGGCTTCTTACCAGAGACCCGAGGGAAGTCGAGAGAAAGAAATTCGGGCAGAAGGGTGCAAGGGCTCGGTTCCAGTTCTCTAAGAGATAATAAATACAGTTTGCACATTGTTATAATGATGAAAGCCCGTTCAAAGAGCGGGCTTTGTTTTTAGGTGGTGAAATTATGATAAAAGCAGCGATTTGCGGCGGCAGCGGATATACAGGCGCAGAACTTTTGCGCATCCTCTCAGGACATCCTGAAGTGGAGATAACATCAGTTACTTCTGAGAAATCCGCAGGAAAGAGGGTTACAGACCTCTTTCCACATCTCCATAAATATGCCGGCTTGATATACGAGCCTCTTAATAAGGAGAAGATTCTCCAAAAAGCGGATGTGTTTTTTATGGCGTTGCCTCATGGCACATCTCAGGAGGCAGTGGATTATTTCTTCAAAAAAGGGAAGAAGGTTATAGACCTCTCTGCCGATTACCGTTTATCAGATCCTGCAATTTATGAGGAATGGTATAAGACACCCCATAATTATACCGATACATTGAAAAAGGCTGTTTACGGTCTGCCTGAGCTTCATCGCGAGGAGATTAAGAATTCACCCCTCATCGCCAATCCAGGCTGCTACCCGACCAGCGCTATTTTGGGTTTGTATCCAGCGGTTAAGGAAGGCATTATCGATATTGAAAATATAATAGTTGATTCCAAGTCAGGTACATCAGGCGCAGGCCGCAAAGCGGATGTAGGATTTTCCTATTGCGAAGTGAATGAAGGATTCAAGGCATATGGAATTGCTGTTCACCGCCATACGCCAGAGATAGAGCAGGAATTATCAGGAGCGGCTGGCGTGAAGATTACCGTGAACTTTACGCCGCACCTTGTTCCTATGGACAGGGGCATAATCTCTACGATGTATGGGAAAATGCTCAAGAAGGCGGATACTGTGGACATACTTGCTGTTTATAAGAATTATTATGCTTCGGAGCCTTTTGTGAATGTGCTTGACGAAGGCATATTTCCAAATGCAAAGAATGTACGGGGCAGTAACTACTGTGAAATCGGACTTAAAGTTAATAAGCGCACCAATACATTGATTATCGTCTCTGCAATAGACAACCTCGTCAAAGGCGCTTCAGGACAGGCTGTTCAGAATATGAACATAATGATGGGATTTGAAGAGGCAACAGCCCTGAAGTCTATGGCTTTGTTCCCATGAAATCCATATTCCATCCAAAAGGGTTTCTCTTTTCAACTGCTGAAGCTGCAATAAAAAAGCCCGGCAGGAAAGACCTTGCCCTGATTTATTCTGAGAGAGAGGCGATGATAGCGGGCATGTTCACTACGAACAATATAAAAGCCGCTCCTGTGAAGGTGGATATCAAGAGGATTAAGTCAGACAAGGGGCAGGCGATAATTGTCAACAGCGGTAATGCCAATGCATGCACAGGAAAGCAGGGGATGAATGACGCCGTGGAGATGACGGCGCTGACTGCTAAGGCATTGGGTTTGAAGCAGGGCGATGTTTATGTCTGCTCCACTGGTGTTATCGGCATGCCAATGCCTATGGAAAGAATAACCCCAAAGATTTCCGAGCTTGCTACAAACCTCGGGAAGTCAGTGATTGACGATGTTGCTGCTGCCATTATGACTACTGATACATTTCCGAAGGCGATAAGCAGGAAGATAAAGATTGACGGCAAGACTGTTATAATCTCAGGCATTTGCAAAGGCGCAGGAATGATATGTCCGAATATGGCGACAATGCTCTGCTTTATCGTGACAGATGCAAATATAGAGAAATCAGCACTTGATAAGGCATTAAAGGCTGCTGTAAAAAAATCCTTTAATAGGATAACCATTGACGGAGACATGTCTACGAACGATACTGTTTTAATAATGGCGAACGGCATGGCTGGCAATCAGTTAATAACAGAAGACAGAAGACAGAGGACAGAGGACAGACAAAATTCCGGATACAGGAAATTTTCTGATTCACTGTCAGATATAACTTATGAGCTAAGCAGGATGATTGTAAAAGATGGGGAGGGCGCGACAAAGCTTGTTGAGATAGAGGTTAAGAATGCGAAGGATGAGGCTGATGCTGAAAAAAGTGCATTTGCTATTGCAAATTCAATGCTTGTTAAAACAGCCATTTATGGCAATGATGCAAACTGGGGCAGGATAATGGCTGCCCTCGGTTATTCAGGGGCAGGGATTAAAGAAGATAAGACAGACATATTTTTAAATGGCCTTAAGATAGTAAGCAGTGGTATGGGGACTGGCAGGGATAAAGCGGCCAATGAAAGATTAAAGGCAAATGAGATCAAGATACTTATTGACCTCCATATCGGCAAAGGGAATGCAAAGGTGCTTACCTGTGATTTGACAGAGGATTATGTGAAGATAAATGCGGAATACAGGACATAAAAACAGTTAAGAGTTATGAGTGAAGAGTTGATGAAGATTTTTGAGTTAAAAAATAAAGCCCAAACATCAGAAAATGGAGAGCATATTGTCGGCTTTGAGGAGACAGGCAGCCATGCCTGCTATATGATATATGGTGTTCTGAAGCCTGGAGAAAAGGGAAGGCTTGTGAAGCCAGGCATGGGACATGAGGAGATTGTACTTGCGATGAATGGCGATATTGAAATATCAGGGCATTATTCAGGGACTTTGACGGAAGGTTCTGCTTTTCATATTGCAGGCGAGCATGAATGTTTTTTAGAGAATAAGGGCAATTCTGATGCTGTCTACATAATCACCGGCGGCCATTCGGAAGGCGGTCATCACTGAAGATTTATTGGCCATTGATTAAATAGCCTCCAATAAGCGATTATAAAACAATTGCCAAAACGACGCAGACCTCCCTGTTTTCAGGATTTTCTGTCGGCCGTTTAGCATACAATTTTTCTCAAGGTGTCATGAATGTCTAATTTTGAATCGGCATTGACTGAACTTGTCATTAAAGACAAAAGAATAAAAGTCCCTATCATACAGGGAGGAATGGGAGTTGGTGTGTCCCTGCACCCGCTTGCGCGCGCTGTTGCAAAAGAAGGTGGGCTTGGCATTGTATCAAGTGCGTGTCTTGACAGGCTTGTTTCAAAGAGGACAGGCAAAAAATATAGTTCGTACGAGGCTGCATACGAGGAGGTTTCCCTTGCAAAGGCAGGGAGCGGCTTTGCCGGCATAAACATAATGGGCGCACTTGTCAGGGACTACAACGATTCGGTTAAAGGCGCTATTGATGCAGGCGCAGACGCTATAATTTCTGGTGCTGGCCTGCCATTGAGCCTGCCAGCCGTCCAGACGCCGAAGGACACAGCATTGATTCCTATAGTTTCATCGGCGCGGGCGCTTGAGTTGATATGCAGGAAGTGGGAAAAGCTGAAATACCGCCCGGATGCTGTAGTACTCGAAGGACCTCTTGCAGGCGGACATCTTGGATTCAAGATTGATCAGATAGAGGATGAAACCAACAAGCTTGAAAACCTTCTGCCTCTTGTAAAAGATATTGCTATGAAGTACGGCGACTTCCCCGTTATCGTTGCCGGAGGCATTTATACTCATGATGATATAGTGAGATTCCTAAGACTGGGCGCTGACGGGGTTCAGATGGGGACAAGGTTTCTCGCAACAGAGGAAAGCAGCGCATCTGGCGAATATAAACAGGCTGTCGTAGGTGCAAAAGATGAAGATATAGTTGTCGCTCATGACCCAGGCTCTCCCTGCGGGATGCCGTTTAGGGTGATAAAACAATCCCCGATGTATGTCTCAGCGCTTAAACATTCAAGGCCGCCAAAATGCGATAAGGGCTATGTGCTTTTGAAAGATAAGGAAGGTAAATTCAGCATTTGCCTTGCAAAGGAGAGCAATGAGCATCATTTCTGCATATGCAACGGTCTTTTGAGTTCTGCGGGCTACAATCGCGACAAGGAAGAGTCTCTTTATACTGTAGGCACGAATGCCTCAAGAATTGACAGGATTGTATCTGTAAAGGCGCTTATGGATGAACTAACTGGTAAGGTGCCGGCTGCCACAGCCTAAACGGCGAGCTATTTTGAAAGGATTTTAGCGAACTTTCTTTTGCCAGCCTTGATTATATAAGTCCCTTTTGTGAGCTTTTTGTCCGGGTCAGAGACTCTTTCATTATCGATCATGACTGCTCCCTGTTTTATCAGCCTTATCGCTTCGCCCGTGCTTTGCGTCATACCAGCTACTTTCATAATTTTCGGGAGCCATACCTCTTCCTCTTCCCATTCAAACTTAACTTCAGGGACTTCTTCAGGCAGCCCCTTTTCTTTAAAGATATGGTCAAATTCCTCTTTGGCATGTGCCGCAGCCTTCTTTCCCCAATATCTTTCCACTATCTCCATAGCGAGATTTTCCTTTGCTTTTTTTGGATGCACATCACCTGACTTCAGGCCTTCCTTGAGGGAGTGAAGTTCTTCAATGCTGATATGGCTCAGCAGTTCATAATATTTAATCATCAACTCGTCGCTTATGGACATGAGCTTTCCATGCATATCTTTAGGAGATTCGGTAATACCGATATAATTGCCGAGGCTCTTTGACATCTTCTGCACTCCGTCTGTCCCTTCAAGCAGCGGCATCATAACGACCACCTGCTTTTCCATGCCCATTGTTTCTTGCATCTGTCTGCCCATGAGGAGATTAAATCTCTGGTCCGTGCCTCCCAGCTCCACATCAGCTTTCAGATGCACTGAGTCATATGCCTGAAATAATGGATAATAAAATTCAAGGATAGTTATTGCCTGTTGGTTTTGGAATCGTTTTTTAAAGTCTTCCCTTTCGAGCATCCTCGCCACTGTTTCCATTGCGCCTATTTTCACTATATCCATGGCGTTCATAGCAGCGAGCCACTCGCTGTTAAATCTTATCTGTGTCTTCTCTGGATCGAGGATTTTGAATGCCTGCTCTTTATAGGTCTCTGCGTTCTTTAATACGTCTTCTTTTGTAAGAGGCTTTCTCGTCTCTGATCTTCCTGTGGGATCTCCTATCATGCCTGTAAAATCGCCTATTAAAAGGATTATCTCATGCCCTATGTCCTGAAACTGCCTTATTTTTTCGAGAAGCACAGTATGTCCTAAATGGATGTCTGGAGCGGTGGGATCAAACCCTGCCTTTATCTTTAAAGGGATGTTCTCTTTGTAAGACTTCTCCAGCTTACGGAGGAGTTCTTTTTCAAGGATTATCTCAACAGTGCCCCTTTTTATTATTTCGAATTGTTTTTCTGGTGAAAGCATGGTATCTATAATAGAACAGTCAAGAGGCATGAGTCAAAAGGCAGAATGCTTCACTCAAAGACTACATATCTTTTTATCTTTTCAAGCCTTTTCCCTTTGATGCAGAGGTCTTTAGGATTGGAGATTTTCCTTTCGCTGCGCATTTTGAGTATCCTCGTAACTGTTTCAGGTCCAAGTCCGGGAACCCTCAGCAGCGCCTCTCTTTCAGACCTGTTTATTTTTACAGGATAAAACTCCGGGTGGTTTTCAGCCCATATCTCCTTGGGGTCTTTATCTATTCTTAAATTGCCTGATGCATCAAGCAGAATATCATCCTGCATAAAGCCATACTTGCGGATTAGATAATCTGTTTGATAAAGCCTGTGTTCACGTATAAATATCTGTTCCGTTTAAAGCGATCTTTACCCGGCGTCTCGATATTTAATGAAACTGCGCTTGCAAGCGAAAAGGCATCTTCTATGGCTGCGTCAGAGGCACCCGGAATTACTTTCAAATGAATGTAGCCTTTAAATTTATGCTTGGATCTCAAGACGCGGGCAACGGCGTTTATACTGTCCATTGTGTAATCAGGATTGCCGATAACTCCTGAACTCAAAAACAGGCCAAAAACTTTTTTCCTCCTCACATATTCCATGAATATATTTGCCGCCTCTTCAGGCTGGAGCGTACAGCGCGAGCATGTCTCTTTGAGTTGTTGAAGTAGGAAGCGGCCCCCGATTAGAATTGATTGCCAAAATCA
>JASEGS010000041.1 GCA_030017995.1 Thermodesulfovibrionales bacterium | reverse complement strand
AGGGCTGCTGGAGCAGAAGTTATTTTGATGAAATATTAAAGGTCTGATGACTTATTGCATCCGGCAACAGGCTTGGCTGAGTTATTTGCTTGCAAATTGAAAGGCTATCTTTTAAAATTTAATGATGTTTATTAATAGGGATATCACTGCTGCTATCGGGCAGTCGCTGAAAAAGTATCCTGTCGTCGGCATAATAGGTCCGAGACAGACTGGAAAGACGACCCTTGCCAAAAAGCTTCAGGCTAATTCGTCAAGGAAAATCGTATATCTTGATCTGGAGCTTCCCTCTGATGTCAATAAGCTTCAGTCCCCTGAACTTTATCTTGGACAATTTGAGGATGCGCTTGTTGTGATTGACGAAATCCAGCGCATGCCTTCACTGTTTCCGCTGCTTCGCGCACTTGTCGACAGGAAAAGAAAAGGCGGCAGATTCCTTGTCCTTGGTTCATCCTCGCCTGACCTTATCAGGCAGGCGTCGGAGAGCCTTGCCGGGAGGATACAATACCATGAACTGACACCCTTCACCATCCATGAAACGGGGCATAAAAACATGCTCAGGCTATGGCTGAGGGGCGGTTTCCCACTCAGTTTCCTTGCTGATAATGACAAGGAGAGTTTTTCATGGAGGGAGTCCTTTATAAAGACCTATCTTGAGATGGATATACCTCAATTAGGCATACGTATCCCTGCGCAGCAGTTAAGAAGGTTCTGGATGATGCTGGCTCATTCACATGGTCAACTCTGGAACGCCAGTCGCATAGCAGGGAATCTCGGCATATCTGCTCCGTCCGCACGCCATTATCTTGACATTCTTGAGGATACGTTTATCGTGCGACAGTTGATGCCTTATCATGCGAATATCAAGAAAAGGCTTGTTAAGTCCCCTAAAGTCTATATACGGGACAGCGGAATTCTCCACGCCCTTCTCATGATAGGGCGGCTTGATGATCTTCAAGGACATCCAACAGTAGGCAGTTCATGGGAGGGATTTGTTATTGAGCAGATCTTTGCTGCGATGCCTAAGGGCTGGCAGGCATACTTTTATCGCACAAGCGCGGGAGCAGAGCTTGACCTTCTTATGTTTGACGGAGGGAACAGGGCTATAGGGGTTGAGATCAAATATTCTTCGACCCCGCAAGTGGGTAAGGGCTTCTGGAGCGCCTTTAATGATATGTCATGTAAAAAGGGCTTTGTTGTCTATCCTGGAGACGAGCTGTATCCGTTGACGAAAAATGTTTTTGTCCTGCCAGTCAAGCAACTGTTAAAACTTTTTCAATAAACAGGACTTACTAAGAAGTTGTCATCAGATATCAGTATTAGAGAGTTTGCAAAGGAAATCTTGTCTTCACATATTATGAGTGAGGGTGGATAAACGATCCTGCCGCAGCGCCTCATCTATTTAAAAGTTTATGAAGATTGTTTTTGTTTGTTTTTATGAAGCTTATCCCCCAATCAGCGGAGCAGCCTCAGTAACTTATAATGTGGCAAAGTATGCTCATGGTGAAAGCACTTTAATTCAGTCAGGCAGACAAGACAGCCTGAAACGCACAGAGGATGGCGTAAGGGTTATCACATTAGAAGGTGCATCTGAGAGCAGATGGAAGAAAATCAGCGGACTTAATGGCAGAATACAAAAGATTGTTAATAGTATTGAACCAATATCACCAGACAGTGTAGTCTTAGAAGGCGCTTCATGGGTGCTATTTCACTTATTACTTCTGCGAAAAATCAAACAAAGATTACCGCGCGTAAAAATCGTTTATCACTCTCATAATGTTGAATATTTTCTTAGGAAGCAAGAGCATAACCGAATAGTCGCAACAATTACACGGTGGGCTGAGGGACGGATTCTTCGAGAGGCAGATATTTCATTCGCTGTTTCAGATATTGACAGTCGGCAATTTGAGAAACTGTATGGCATCAGGCCAAAACTTTTACCCAATGGCGTTGATGTAGATAGGTTTGAGCAGGCCACAAATGAAGATGTGCAAAGAGCGAAGCTTAAATATGGGCTTGATGACAGAACCATTCTCTTTATGGGTTTTTATCACTATAAACCTAATAAAGAGGGCATAGATTTTTTGGTAAAGTCTGTAATGCCGGAAATGCTTCAACAGTATCCGGAAATAAAATTGGCAATTATTGGGAGCGAAGTGCATTACAATAAGCCATGGTTAATTAAACCAGGTGTTATTCGACATGATAAATTACCAGCCTTTATTAAGGCTTGTGGCATTGGCGTAGCGCCTATTTTTTCTGGTTCAGGGACAAGACTAAAAATTCTGGAATACATGGCGGCTGGAATACCTGTAGTTTCAACTACAAAGGGAGCAGAAGGGATTGCAATAAGAGATGGGCAAAATATTTTAATTGCAGATGATGCTGATGGTTTTATTGAGAGAATTTCATTTTTATTAGAGAATTCAGAATTTGCAGAGAAAATAGCTTTTAAAGGGAAAAAGCTGGTAGAGGCAAACTACTCATGGCAGAGGATCATGAAGGGGTTTAATGAGGCTTTAAGTGATGGAGAGTTAGTTAGAAACTAACCCTTCTTTATCAAATTTTACATTAAGTGACGCGGTTTTTAGTATTTGATATGATAATGGAGAGAAGTAAGCATCAGCAGTAAAAAACATGGAGGATTAAAATGCCGAGCGTAGAAGAAAGGGTTGATACTCTTGAAAGCATTTTAGGTCAATTTATTGTCCATACCGATGTTTCCTTAAGAAGGTTGGAAACCGAGATGAGGGCATTTAAGGATGAGATGAAAGAAGAAATGAAAAATAAAAACAGGGAATGGAGCAATCTTGCCAAAAAGATGGGCACTATTGTTGAGGACCTCATTGCTCCTGCTCTGCGTCCTGTGCTTGGCAAGTATTTCGAATGCGAGGTTAAAATGGAAGGCCAGCGAATGTTTAGAAGAAAGGCTGGAGAGGATTACGAGGTGGATGCTGTGGCAGCTTGCGAAGATAAGGTCTTTATGATTGAGGTTAAATCAACTCCAAAGGTGAATGATATAGAGGCAATAGAGGAAAAGAGCAGGAGGTTTTTTGAATTCTTCCCTGAGCATAATGGCAAGGAATTAATAGTAATCTTTGGGAGCATATCTTTTGCAGAAAATGTAATACACAATGCCAGCAGAAAGAATATATATGTTATGGGTTGGAGAGAATGGGAGTATATGGATATTTTAAATTTTGAGGAGATTAAGTCGGTATAATAAAATAATAAATGGGCGCTGTCCCTATTTATCCCTGTAGATATAAAAATTTTAGGATAAAGCTGATGAAAAGAGAAACGGGAACCTGCGCGAAAGACCTGACTTTACACCACAACGCCGCATCTGTATTATAGTTTGTGATAGACTATACATGAAGATTGCATAGAGAGGAGAAATGTATCTATGGAAACTATTAGTTTAAGACGCAATGAGCTAAAAAAAATAATGCGTGAGACATTCATAGATGTGCTGACCGAGAGAAGAGATATTATCGAAGATGCGGTGCTGGATGCGATTGAGGACATTGGATTGGGAATTGCTATGGAGGCCGGTAAGAACAGCGGCTATGTTACAAAGAAAGAGTTTCTGAGGAAGCTGGACAGCAAAGTTAAAAGCGCAAAGTGAAGTTTAGAATCGAGAAAACATTTGCTAAAGATGTTGACAATATCCGCGACCGTAATGCGTTGAGTAAATTGCAAGATTTTATCGCACTCCTTGAAAATGCCGAATCAATACATTCTATGCCGCATATTAAGAAAATAGAAGGTTATGATTCATTTTACCGAATCAAGATAGGCAACTACCGGTTAGGTATGGATGTCTCGAGTAAAGAGGTAGTGCTGTTGCGATTTCTTCACAGAAAGGACATTTACAGGTATTTTCCAAAGAGAGGATAAAAAGGTTACGGCAGGCATGAAACAGGAACGCGACGATTAAAGACCTGAGATTACAACGGAAAGCAAAATGAGCTCGATAAACCGAATTGCCAAAAGTAAAGACCTGACACCACAACGCCGCATGACACCACAACGCCGCACAGACACCACAACGCCGCACGGGTACAAAGCTTGAATAGTATGGGTCCAAAAACACATGAAACTGCCTGTATTTTCTGTAGGGAGAAAAATGTTTCCTTTTATTTCATAAAGCAAAACAAATACGGCGAATATCCTGTCCTGCGCTGCGATGCATGTGGGGCGGCTTTTGTATGGCCGAGACCCGAACAAGGGGCTTTGGAAGAGTTTTATAGGGATTTGAACTACAGTAATTTATCATATGAAGAAGTGTTATCCTCGGATTCAAACTATTATCCGGATTCCGTTATGGACGCAAATAGAATAATATCTGTATGTAAAAGGTTTTCACAAGGAAGAAACTTCCTCGACGTGGGTGCGGGATTCGGACGTTTCTCGAAATCGGCCCATGAAAACGGGTTTAAAGTGTCGGCATGTGAGCCGAATCCGAACGCCGTTAAAGTATTCACTCAGCTTAATGTATTCGAGCCGGACTCTTGTCTCTTTGACAAGCAATACGCAGATAAATATGAGGCGGCATTTGATGTTGTATTGTTGAGTCAGGTACTGGAACATGTAGCCGATCCCGAGGAAATGGTGCTGAATATATATAATGTAATCAAGGGAGAAGGTATAGCAGCAATAGCCGTACCGCATTTCGGTTCATTGCTCTCAAGGGTCCAGGGGAAGAAAGATATGTTCATAAGTCCTCCCGAACACCTGAATTTTTTCAGCAAGAGAGGATTGGTAATATTGTTTGAAAGGTGCGGGTTCAAACTGGAATATTTGCACACCGTGACAAAAATGAATAAGAAGCGTTTTGAACATCATATCCCGTTTGTATTTCTATCGACAGTAGTGTGGGCAAGCATTTACGGTATTTTGAAAACTTCCGAATTGTTTGATATGGGAATAGTGATTAATGCTTATTTCAGGAAGATTTCATGAAAGAACGGCTCAGGGTCCTTGTATCGGCCTATGCCTGCAATCCATATAAAGGCTCTGAAGAAGGTGTTGGGTGGGGATGGGTAAAGGCAATTTCGAGGCTTCATAATCTGCATGTAATAACTGCAGAATATAATCGCCATGATATAGAAAAGGAATCACAAAAATTCCCTGATGAATGTTCAAATCTGAAGTTTTATTATGTCCCTCATAAGCCATGGCATTACAAACCAACAAAGGTGTGGCTGAAGATAGAAGGCTCTTTCTTAAAACCCATAATGAACTGGTCTTATCGCCTCTGGCTGAGAGATGCATATAAAATGGCAATAAAATTAACCCATGAGATTAATTTTGACCTTATTCATCAGTTAACCTATGTTGGGTTCAGATTTCCCGGTCATCTCTGGAAACTCAACATTCCTTTTGTATGGGGGCCTATCGGCGGGCTTGAGAATACACCATGGAGGTTTTTGCCTGTTCTTGGAATTAGGGGAGCTGTTTATTTTGCCGGACGCAATATTATCAATTCGCTTCATAAAAGATTTCTCAGCGGGCCGAAAAAGGCATTCAAAAAAGCAAGGGGCGGGATTATAGCAGCAACAGAAGGCATCAGGAGAGAGATACTCAAATGGTATGGCGTTGAAAGCGAGATAATTTGCGAAATCGGGTCGCCGCTGGGAATAACTGACAGCCATTCCATACGAAATCAAGGAGAAAAGTTAAAGCTTTCATGGAGCGGACAGCATCTTCCGGGCAAGGCGCTGCCCTTGCTGCTAAAGGCGCTGACACAATTGCCAGCAGATATTAACTGGCATCTGGATATTCTCGGCGATGGCCCATGCACTAAGAAATGGCAGAGGCTTGCTTCAAGGCTTGGTATTAATAACAGATGCCAATGGCATGGTTGGCTGCCGAGGGAAGATGCTCTAAGGATAGTGCATCAATCGCATATCTTTATTATTACAAGTCTGAAAGACCTGACCTCTACAGTCCTCCTTGAAGCTCTTTCTCAAGGGGTTCCCGTTATATGCCCTGACCACTGCGGCTTTTCAAATGTGGTAACCGAAGAGTGCGGGATAAAACTGCCGATTGAGTCTCCAAAGCAATTGGAGGAAGGCATTGCCGACGCCATCTTAAAACTCGCCAAAGATGAAGAGGAACGAAGACGGCTTGCAAAAGGAGCGCTGAAACGCATTAATGACTTTTCGTGGGAGAAGAAGGCAGAGCTTGTTGATGCGATATACAAAAGAAAGTTAGAAAGTTAGAAGATGAATTGGCGGACATATTACTTATCTCTTCCAGCTCTTCTATGGGTGTCACTCTGGCTCAGCATTAATACAGGGCCATGGACATTGAAAGAGACGCCGCATGGGATGCTGGAGACGCTTCATTTCATAAGAACAATATCCCCGTTTTTTGTTTTGATGATTGCGGGCTCTATTGCCTTTGGGAAAAAAGGAGATACGGCTGTTTCAGGTCCTCTCAGATCGTGGCTGCTATATGGATTCGTCAGCCTGTTTGCCGGTTTTGTGATGTCGCCGGGGCCTTTTGATGCAGCTTATTGGGGATTTATTTATCTTTCAGTCTTTGCTGCGCTCAATGTCTATGTAAAAGGTCATGACGCCCTGAACAGGGCTGTGCATATTAACTATCTGAGCTGGATCGTAACAGGATTGTTTTTGTCTATCCTATTGTTTATAGCAAAGGATGCCCTTTTTATTGAGACCAGACAATTTGGATTAACAGGTTATGGTGTAGAAGGAAGGGTTCAGGCCGTCGCAGAGATGCCGATGTCCCGCTCCTCAGGCCTTGCGCGCTTTAGTGCAATTCCCGGTGTTGTCTCTTTTGTATTTCTCGTAAAAGGAGGCGTTTTAAGGAGATTGGTCTGGGCAGGTATTTTCTTGTTTTCGTTTTCGTTAATTTATTTGCTGCAGTCAAGAGGGGCAATCTTATGTTTCGGGTTTGCATTGTCATTTGTGATGCTCTTTTTTGGCAGGCGGACGAGGGCAATCGGAATAGTTTTTCTCATAGTTGTCGGTCTTCTTTTATTTACCAATATTATCCCTGAGGATTTTGTGAAGTTACAGTTTGAGAGGTTTATGCGCGGGCAGGATGTTGATGAATTTTATACCATTACTGGCAGGACAATGGACTGGAAGATCGGATGGAGAATTGCGCTTGATTCCCCTTTTATAGGCTGGGGACCGCAGGCTGACAGGATGCTTGCCGGCGGACTACATATTCATAATACTTACTTGTATGCATTACTGACATCTGGATTCCTTGGAGCAGCGTTTTTTGCCGGAGGACTGCTTTACGCTTGGCTTCTCTTTTTCAGGCTTCTCAAAGGAAGGGCTGCAGAGAAATTTAATCAGAAGGTCTTTTTCATTCAGGCAGGGGGAGTTCTTGCCTTCTTTACAGGCAGGAGCATCCCTGAGGTGAGCGGCGCTATGTTCGGCGTGGACTCCATGCTAATGATTCCTGTAATCGTCTACTTGACAATTCTTTACAAACAGTATAAAACTTCTCAGGCAGTACAAAATGAGGCAGGAGCAAAACAGCGTGTGAAATATAAAATCCGGTGGTAGCATCTGCATTTATGAAAGATATTTCTTCAATAAAGGTTCTTGGCTCCCGTGTCCATATGGCAGACATTCCATTTATAATTGCTCAGATGGACGAATGGATAAAAGAATATGACGAGACTAAAAAATGCCGTCAAATTGTTGTTACTGGTTTTCATGGGATATGGGAGGCGCGTAAGAATAAAGAGTTCAGGTCAATTTTGAACTCTGCTGATTTATGGGCGCCTGATGGGATAGCGCCTATATGGGTTGCGCGTTTGAAGGGGCTTAAGGGAGTCGGCCGAACTCCGGGGGCAGAATTAATGACTGCTTTTTTTGAACTATCTAACAAGAGGGGCTATAGCAGTTTTTTCTATGGCGATACTGATGAGACGCTCAATGCTTTATGTAAGACCCTGAAGATAAAATATCCGGAACATAAAATCGTTGGGAAGTTTTCTCCTCCTTTTCGGAAAATAACAGCTCAGGAGGATGAGGAACATATAAAAATGATAAATGAAGCAAAGCCCGATGTGCTCTGGGTTGGGCTTGGACTGCCTAAACAGGATCGCTGGGTTTTTGAGCATAAAGACAGACTCAATGTGCCTGTTGCTATCGGTGTAGGAGCGGCATTTGGGTTTTTAAGCGGGAATATAAAACGTGCTCCGGATTGGGCTGGCAGATATGGACTTGAGTGGCTTTGGCGATTCGCAAAAGAGCCAAAAAAACTCTGGAGGCGTGATTTGATTGACGGACCGAGGTTTATTTTTCATGTTTTTCTGGAATTGACAGGGTTGAGAAAGTATGATTGACCTTAATATGTAATCATGGATGGCAGGCATACCTCAAAGCCTTTAATAATGCGATGAGATCATTAGATAGCCTGTTTTTCTATTTAATGTAAAGGTAATACTGAAATAGCCCTTAAACGTCTGAGGGTTCGGCGCTAAGGTATCGCTATTAAAGTTTTTTCGGCATACCTGCCATCCCCTTTAAATATTTGTCTGTAGATTAAGATAGTATTCAAAGAAAGGAGAAAAAATTATGTTAGGGCAGAAGAGCGCATTGGTTTGCGGTGCTGGCGGTTTTATCGGCAGCCATATGGTGAAACGGCTGAAACAGGAGGGCTTCTGGGTCAGGGGAGTTGATTTAAAATATCCGGAATTTACCGGGACAGTTGCAGATGATTTTGTAATCGGCGACCTTAGAGATGCTCATGTTTGCAGGCATGTGGCGGATAGGCATTTTGATGAGGTTTATCAGTTGGCTGCTGACATGGGAGGCGCGGGTTTTGTTTTCACAGGCGAGAACGATGCAGATATAATGCATAATTCTGCAATGATAAATTTAAACATGCTTGATGCCTGTTACAAAAGGAATATTAAGAGGATATTTTATTCTTCTTCTGCCTGCATGTATCCTGAATACAATCAGATGGACCCTGATAATCCTAAATGCTCGGAAGACTCTGCATATCCTGCAGCGCCAGACAGCGAATACGGCTGGGAAAAATTGTTTAGCGAGAGGCTTTATCTTGCATATCAGAGAAATCACGGTATGGAAGTGAGGATAGCAAGATACCACAACATCTTTGGTCCCGAGGGGACATGGACAGGAGGAAGGGAAAAGGCGCCTGCTGCCCTTTGCAGAAAAACAGCTATGGCTTCCGACGGAGGAGAGATAGAGATATGGGGAGACGGAAAACAGACCCGTTCATTTCTATATATAGACGATTGCCTTGAAGCGACAATAAGGCTTACTCGATCTGTCTTCACAGGCCCTGTCAATATTGGCTCTGAGGAGATGGTGACCATTAATCAACTTGCGGAGATGATTATGAAGATCGCAGGCAAAAATTTGAAAATAAAGCATATACCCGGCCCATTGGGTGTGAGGGGCAGAAATTCAGATAATAAGCTGATTAAGGAAAAGATAGGATGGCAACCTGCTGTATCACTGAAAGATGGGCTTGAAAAAACATACCCATGGATTAAAGAGCAGGTGGATAAAGGTTAAAAGTTGGAAAAGTTAAATTTTCGCCCTGAAGATGAACTCCTTCTTCGTTGCGCTCAAAACAATCTAAATGAAGATGAGATTGCTCAAATCCGTTCTCTGGCATGTAAAGATGTGGACTGGTCTTATCTTTTGCAGTTGTCTATTCGTCATGGAGTAATGCCGCTTCTGTACAGAAGCCTTAGCGCAGCCTGCCCTGATTTGGTTCCCCTGCCTGTAAAGGATCAATTACTCAATCTTTATGCTGCAAATATCAGACGCAATTATTTCCTGACAAAGGAGTTATTCAGACTTCTCGATCTTTTTGAATCGCACGGTATAAAAACTATTCCCTACAAAGGGGCGGTTCTCGCTTCCGCTGTTTACGGAGATGTTGCGCTGCGCCAATTCACCGACCTTGATATAGTGATCTATGAAGAGGATATTGGGAAGGTTAAAGATTTATTAATTTCATATGACTATCGTCCTGAGTTGTAATTAACTGCTTCGCAGGAGAGATTTTTTTTCAGATTTCAGCGTGACCTTAAGTTTTTTCGCAGTGACAACAAGGTTATAGTAGAAATTCAATGGGGGATTGAACAGAGATACTCGCCAGCAAGGCTGATCAATCAGCAGATGTGGAATGGGCTTGTGTCTGTAAATGTAGAGGGCAGGGGTATCAAGACCTTTTCTCCTGAGTATGCAATGCTGATTCTTTGCAATCATGGTTTTTATCATCTTTGGGAGAGATTGGAATGGATTTGTGATATTGCAGAACTCATCCGCGCCTATCATGATAAAATCAATTGGGATCTGGCGGTAGAAAGGGCATATGCCTGCAAGAGTGAGCGAATGCTTTTTCTTGGTCTTTTTCTGGCAAATAAACTCTTAAAGGCGGATATTCCTCATGAGATTTTTCAAAAGATAGAAGCAGACAGGCAGATAAGAACAATTGCAGATAAATTGATCAGAGGGTTATTTGCAGAATCCGATCCATCAAAAAGGGCTGTTGAAAGTTTCTTGTTACATTTTAGAATGTGGAGAGGATTTATTAATAAATTGCGCTATTGCATTGGTATGGCATTAAACCCAAATGCTGCAGATTGGGCTTTTATACATCTGCCTTCATATCTGTCTTCATTGTATTTTTTAATAAGGCCGATGCGGTTATTAAAGACCTATGTCTTGTCCTCAATGCGTAGATGATTCTAAAGATTTTACTGTTGTCAACAAATAGAATTGTCCGGTTATAGAGCAAATAAACTGTCTCTCCATCTGCATATTATGCTTGCCATGAAGGTCATTCTATCGCATAACTTTTCCCCTTCTTCTCTTATTGGACAATTTTGCAATTTAATTGCATAATATCCTCATGTGGATAAAAAGAGATGCTGAAGAACTTATCAAGGCGCTCGGCAGCCAATTTCCCGTTGTGTTTGTCACCGGCGCCCGTCAGGTGGGAAAGACGAGCATCCTTACTCATCTATTCCCTGATTTCTTCTATGTGACCATGGATGATCCTGCCATGGCGTTTTCCGCGGAAAACGCGCCTCAGGACTTCATAGAGTCACTATCATACCCTGCTATCATAGACGAAGCCCAGTACGCCCCGGACCTATTCAGGCATATCAAACTTGTTGTTGACAAGACAAAACGCAATGGCCAGTTCTTCATAACAGGCTCACAGAGCTTTCCGCTCATGCAGAATCTGTCGGAAAGCCTTGCAGGCCGCTGCGGGATAATCAATCTGCAGCCCCTGTCCGCGCATGAACTGGCAGCAGGGGGCCGATTGCCTGCGGTGGAGGAATATATAAGTATCGGGGGGTTCCCGGCCCTATATGCCGGGAATGCCACTGACCGGCAACATTGGTATCCTTCCTACATAGCGACCTATCTGGAGAGGGATGTCCGGAATATCCTGAACGTTGGAAGTCTGAGAGACTTTAACCGGTTCCTGCGGGCCGCAGCTGCCCGGACAGCACAGACCCTCTCTCTGTCCGATCTTTCCAGAGATGTCGGCGTATCCCCCAATACCATAAAATCATGGATCTCAGTTTTGCAGGCATCTCACATAATTCATCTGCTGGAGCCTTATTACCGGAGTATCGGCAAGAGACTGGTAAAATCTCCGAAGATATATTTTCTTGATACCGGCCTTGCCGCCTATCTCATGGGCCTCTTTTCATGGCAGGAAATAGCAGCTTCTCCCATGGCAGGGGCTATATGGGAGACCTATGTGTTCACTCAGATCCATCGCCGTCTGCTTGCCCATGGCATCAGCAATCCGCCTCTTTTCTACTGGAGGACCAAGGACGGCAAAGAGGTTGATTTCGTGATCGAAAAAGGCGGCCGTTTCATAGCTCTGGAGGCTAAACTCACCGGGTCGCCGGGAACGGAGACGCTGAAGGGATTTGACTATCTCAAGGAATATTACGGGCAGGATTCCGTTTTGAAAGGATACGTTGTCTGCCGGATCAAAAAGGATTTTGCCATTGGCAAGGGAATAAGGGCTATCAATGGGGTCCAGCTTGATATCATATAACAAAAAAATGTTCACTGTTCTGCACCATGCTACCCAGTAGATGAAGATCCTCGCCGCTCACAATTACTACCAATTCTTGTCTCTCCATCTGCATGCGAGATTTATTTTATGGAGAATACGCGAGGGAAAACATTAAACGCTTTTTAAAGATTTTACTTGACAAAACGTTTGTTGATATTGTCCCTTTCTTTAGTTGAAGTAAGAAGGACTCCGATTGCATAATCTTA
>JASEGS010000040.1:12067-13555 GCA_030017995.1 Thermodesulfovibrionales bacterium | reverse complement strand
GTTGTGGATGAATTATGGCTATTTTTAGATGTGGCATTTTAGTTCTTCTCTGTCATGATATTTCTACTTTCCAGAATCTAAAAGATATTAGATTGCTACCTGCTATACCGAATTAATCACATCTGGCGAATATCTTCTTGTTGCATTCTTTTATAATATATCGTGGATTTGCATCTAAAATAATCTCTTTGATAACTATTGGATCATCCGGCAAATGATATTTACAAATGGATAGTTTAGGAGCGAATTCCTTTAAAACAGTTTTAGCTCCCAATAACATATTCCTTTCAGCCCCTTCAATATCAGCTTTAATAAAATTAATCTTATTTATGTTATTTTTTTTAACAAAATCATCTATTGTAGTGCCTTTAACTAAGATTTCTTCTTCCTTATCTCTATTTATAACTATAGAGCCCATATCTATGTTGTTAGGGGTAAACATAATCTTAAAATCAGCTTCTTTGTCCATCAGTGCAAGTTCACATACTGTTATATTTGGGTTTTTATTTGCAGTAATATTTAAATACTCTAAAGCCTTTGGAAAAGGTTCAAATGCATATACTTTACACCCTATAGAAGAAGCATATGCAGAAAACATTCCTATATTAGCTCCACAGTCAAAGACTATATCTCCTGACTCAAGCTTTACAAACTCATTCTCGTAGGGATCTTCAGAATATGGAAAATCTGGAGCGTTGCAAATCACAGGATATATCAAATTTAAGAATTCATACACAAACAATGTCTTGTCATAAATTAACGGAAGTTTGATATTACCGAAAATAAAGCATGATTCCTCT
Organism: Thermodesulfovibrionales bacterium; assembly: GCA_030017995.1. Lineage (GTDB taxonomy): Bacteria > Nitrospirota > Thermodesulfovibrionia > Thermodesulfovibrionales > Dissulfurispiraceae > JASEGS01. The sequence continues at coordinate 12,755 of JASEGS010000040.1, read as the reverse complement.
TTAGAGTAATATTTAGTTAATAAGTAATCATAATACCTGGATGATCCGCCGAGATAATATGCAATTCCTCCTAAGTCATTAAATTTCAGTCGAGCGATATCTTTTAATGTTTTTCTGAATAAATAAAACGCTGGTCCAGTTATTCGATTTTTTAAAGCCGCCATGATCATTTTAATACTTTTACCAACAGATTACGGATGGATGATGACTATTTTAAAACGATATTCCCTATGTACTTCCCCATTGTTTCAGATCTTTTTCTTTAGTTTTTGAACCAGCTTATGCTCAGGGACACACAAAAGCTGCATTCCATATCGCTGAATTGAATAGTGATGAGGATCCAATACTTGTCTAATATCTTTCTCATTATCTTGAAATCCCTTGACAGTATGAATCTCGACATACACAAAAGGGCGATACTTACGGAGAGTCTCCTTTGCTCCCAACAGAATGGGAACTTCAAAACCTTCAGTGTCAATCTTGATATGTTGAGGTGGGGGTAGAATCTGCTGTTCAAACACCAACTTATCTAATGTCTTTACTTGAATCTCTACTGTTGATTTGATTCCGCCTCCTCTATTTTCAGCATGAACAGCTTTTATTGAGCTTGCGCTGTCACTCCATGAGATATTATAAGTCATCAGACCTTTAATATTTCATCAAAATAACTTCTGCTCCAGCAGCCCTT
>JASEGS010000040.1:0-12059 GCA_030017995.1 Thermodesulfovibrionales bacterium | reverse complement strand
TATAAGTCATCAGACCTTTAATATTTCATCAAAATAACTTCTGCTCCAGCAGCCCTTAAATTCACAATATCAAGCCGCCATGAGCCGAGTATTTCCTGAAGGTCTCCTCTAATAGCCGAAAAATCACCATCATATAACAATGCGATGTCAACATCGTTGCCTTTGCCCTTCATCATTGAACCAAAAAGGTATGCAAGCAAAACACCTCTTTTCTGTAAAAACGGGGCAAGCTTATCTATTCTCTGTGAAATATCATCCGGTAGAGGCGAGCATTTAAACCAGCGTTCTTTTATTCCCATAGAAACCCGAGCCTTAAAAACATTACGCATCTACACATCTACCATTTCCTACCCACTGACTCACCAATTCCATGATTTCTTTCTTAAACCTCTCTACCGAAAACCTCTCTGCCTGCAGGGCAAGATGCTCTCGCAGCTCATTCTGCATTTCATTATTTCTCAGAACCTTTTCTATCTTATCCACTGCATCATCAACATTGTTATAGAGTAAATCAGAATGATTAACAATTTCAGTTTGCCCTCCACCATTTGGCGCCCATGTAATACATCCTGCCTTTACTGCCTCGGCAACGGCGATGCCGAAAGCCTCATTCTCACAACCTAACCTGAAATACTGAACTTATGCCGGGCAATAAATTCCAGTTTTTTATCACCTGTTACCAAGCCTTCCATAAAAACCCAGTCTTTATTTTCCTCGCACAACTGTTTCAGGCTCATTGCATATTCTGAATCGTCCGTCCTGCTTAAAATGTGAAGATGAATATCATATCCCCGCCTTCTCACTCCTCCCAAAATCTTTATAATCCTGTCCACCCGCTTCTCAGGTACTAATCTTGCCATAACAACAAACCCATTTTCCCTTTCATCCCATGAGATATTGGGAAAATCACCGGCTACAGGCGGATAAATAGTCTGGCAATCTATACCATGTGCCTCTTTCATAACCTGCCCGCTCCAGTGAGAGTTTGCAATTGTAAGATTCTTTTTCCATCCCTCAACAGAGCCGCCGGCAATAAGTTTTGCAATCGTCAAATACAACCACCTGATTGGAGACTGTTTATAAAATAATCCTTTAACGCCTTTAGGAGAAAAATCAAAAGACCTACGAATGTTATCATCAAATGAAAAATCAGCTATAAACTGAATACCTTTTCTACCAAAGTCCATCACATTGTATGTTGAAATCATGAGGTCATAATCTGATGAATGTCTTTTACAAAACCTTGCGAGCCGATACCCCCTCAGGGCATCAAAGCGGTTTTTAAACAAATAAGGGATTGGAAGTGAAATAATATTAATTTCATCCGGCTTCAGGTTTGTTCCATAGCATTTATTAAGCTCTTTTAAGTCAACTCCTCCCATAGTTATCATATAAACATCATAATCCTTCTTAAGGGTTTCTATTATCCATAGAGGGTTTGCCTCGGAACCGCCTCCAACTTTGAGTTGTGGATGAATTATGGCTATTTTTAGATGTGGCATTTTAGTTCTTCTCTGTCAAGATTGCCTTCAGACCTTTTTCCACAGACTGCTGTGCATGATAGCAAACCATTCTGAACAGAGATATCTCAAAAAGATGTTCTGCTGCCTGAAAGTCCTCTTCAGCGATCTTGAGCCACTCTTCAGTCTCTCTTTTCATATAGCACTTTTCCCTTTTGGGCTATTTTAGTCAAGAAGGAAAATTTCTCCCTCAAAAGGGTTTCAAATTCATCGGGAGTATAAACAAATAAATCTATCCCGACTGTCGGCTTGATTAACCGACATGCTTCCGATATCCTGTCTAAAGGCCGTTTTGTGGTCTTTTTGACTATGAGCAGGTCAATATCACTCCATTCGTGCATATTCCCCTCTGCCATTGAGCCAAAAAGGATCACTTTCTCCGGTTCATAGTCTCTTTTGAGGGCTTCTACAATACGACTTAATTCTTCTTCTAATAACTTTTTTCTCTGTTCAATAGTGAATATTTTCATAATTTTCCATGCCCAAATTTGTTACATTATATCACATTAAAACAATAAGCAAAGCACAGGGTGACCCCTTCTTCCTCTCTTCCCAGCTATTCCGCACACTGCGTCCCGTTCTATTTCAGAATGCATTATGGCTATTTCCGCCATTCCCATTGCTGTATCGCTTGATCGTGGTATTTCCATTTCCCGCTTTTACCATTGAGCCCTTTCTATTTCTGACTTTTTCTCAATTCCTTAATAAGAGCATCTCAACCTTTGGTTTTAACCTTTGCTAAAGCCACTCCTCTATCTCGTCTTATCATCAGAACTTCCGTTGGCCAGCATATCGCAGCCTCCTGAAAACAACTCATGAGACATATTCTTGTAAAAGCTGTATATTTCAACTATTATGCACATTAATTAAACGGCCTCCCGCTCCCGGAGTTTCCATGAACTCTGCCCGGAACGCCTCACTTGCCTGAGCGCGCTCTCCTCAAGACAGCCTGAGCCAGCTTCACATTCCTGTATAACACCTTTGACAGCACCGGATGCTTCAGGTACAGCTTCAAACGCCAGCCCCCATGCTTTACCTCAAAGTCCAGTATCCTTCCTATACTCTCCTCCTTCAGGGGACCCATCTTCTTCACCGTCGCAAAAATGTCCTTTAGCGCAGCACCGTTCTTTTCCCAGTCCAGATGCTTCTCGGCATATGCTCTCGCAGCCTTTTTGAACTCTGTGATTCGTTCCGCATTGTCCACATAATACTGCATATGCTCCCTGAGGCTATCAGGATCCACGCTGCACTGCGGCCAGTAATATCCGTCAGCCCGCGAATAAAGCCTCGTCACAGGGATAAGTCTTCCGTTCGCACTCGTCACAAATTCATTCATGGGAGGATTGTCGCTGACGATAGCAGGCAGACCGCTTGCAAGGGCCTCGGGGACCGACAGGCCGATTCCATCGAGTTTTGAGGCATACACGTACACATCGCCAAGATGATACAGACCGGGAGCAGCCACCGTTTTCTCTATCACTGTCAACCGTTTGTTCTTCTCAAGGTCGGAGATCAGACCATCGAGGTGCGGAAGAGACTTTCTCAGGCTACTCTGGGCATGAATGACGAGCTTCGCACTGCCCCTCAGTTGAGAGAATGCCTTCAAAAGAAGGTCGCAGCCTTTTCTCGCCGCATCATACCCCGTTGACAGGAAAAAAGTCACAAAACCATCCTCCGCGGCAGAGAGGCTTCCGGTCTTGAAGATATTCGTATCAGTTCCCCATGGAACATAAAAGGCCTGGGGATGCCAGTCGAATACGCTGAAGTGCCTCTTCGTATTACATATCAGAAAATCATATACCTCAAAGAAGGGGACCGTCTCCTCGGTATAGTAATCAACATAGGCTCCTGTTTTCACTCCCCACTCTCTGCACCACAAAACCGGATACCACCACGACTGTTCGTTGAAAAAAACAATTTCGATATCGTTCTTACGTATCCACTTCAAAAAATCATTCTGGTCAATCCGACTGCCATAACGCAACGGAGCTATTTTGGCCCACGTCACGCGTGCGCCGTCCCACTCGCTATCGCCCCTGGCATATCGTTCACCGCCTCTTGCATAGATAAACACATTGTGGTCAGGTATCAGCGCATGGCGGTACTGCCGTGATACATAAGCTGCTCCGCGCTCAAACCACGTTGTAACTATTCCAACATTCATAAGGAAAAATGTTCTGTAACTTTTCTTTCAAACAAAAGGAGATATGCAAAAAAACTTACTGTTATTAGGTGAACACCATAGGCAATCAAATTTGCAAAGGCAAGACCTAATGCCCCTTTGCTTATAAGCAGCCAGTAAGAAAATATCAAGACTATTCCCCACAGGAGATTTAAGATAAATCCCCACCACATCCTGCCACTGCTTGCAATAACTTGCCCTATGACTGAAACACTGGCAGATAGCGTTGCCGAAACAGCCAGCACAATAAGCACATACTTTCCTGAAGAAAAGTCTTTTCCATAACTACCCATAATGACTTTAGCCGCAAGCGAGATAATAAGGGCTACAATGAAAGCAATACTCACATTAATCACTCCATTATACAAAAGAACTTTCTTATATCGTCTGTTATCATCATGTCCATAAAGATTTGAGAGCATGGGTAGGACTATGGCACTCATGCTGCCAGGCAAAAAAAGAATTGCGTTGCGCCATTGGTTCGCCGCGTTGTATATTCCCATCTCCGCATAACCGTTAGGCTGATTGACGAGCAATGCTCCGCAGACCCAGTTGACGGGACCCACCATCATCCCGCTCAGAAAAGCAGGCAGGCTGAACTGCCATAAAACCTGCCACTCCTTCCTGCTCTGTAAGTAATGAACGGAGATATTTTCCTTGCGCATACGATTTTTCAAGGCGACGTAGTTGAAACCGCAGTTGGCGGCCATCGAAACCACCAGACCCCACACCGCTCCCTGCAAACCTGCAATGTAGACACCGCCGACCATGAGCGGAAACGACAACAGACCCGATGCAAGGTTTATGTTGGCAATTGTCCTGAATGCCTCGAAGCCCGACAGCGCTCCTGTCTGGACACCATTGACTGCAGAGAAAAACAAAATACCTGCCCCAATCTGTAAAAGTTGTGCGAGGTGTGGCGCTGCAAGTGTGGTCTCTGCAAGCCATGGGGCAAGTATGCCCAATGCAAAAGATATCACCCCGCCAAACCCCAGTGCAACAAGAAAGGAAAGACCAATAATGCGGCCTGCCTTGGCAGCGTCCTTCTGCCTAAATTCTGCTACGTGTTTAGTAGCTGTCATGCCTAACCCGAGACCGGCAAACAGTCCGAACATCCCCACTGTACTCTGGATTATCCCCAACTCTCCGAATCCAACCTTCCCCAGAACCCTTGCCACAACGATCGACGCAAGCAGAGAGAGTCCGCGTGATATGACTGCGCCCGCGACAGACCAGAAAGTCCCCAGGGCAAACCTCGCTCTGAGAGAACCTTCGGGAAGGTGATTCTGTTGCAACTCTCTAATTTTTGACATTAAAACAGAAATCATATTTAAAAATGTGGACAATACTATTGCATCTGTTTTAATTTCGTGATAATCTTAAAGATTTTCTTTGCTGCCTCACCGTCTCCATAAGGATTAACAGCTTTTGACATCTTGTCATATACCACTTTATTATCCAGTAGCTCTATTACACTTTTTACTATTGTATCCCTTATAGTTCCAACCAATTTTGCAGTCCCTGCTTCTATCCCTTCTATTCTCTCTGTTGTATCTCTCATAACAAGAACTGGTTTGCCCATGGATGGAGCTTCTTCCTGAATTCCTCCTGAATCTGTAAGAACAATATATGAACTGCTCGCGAGAAAAATGAATGGTTCATATTCCAACGGCTCGATCAGATGTACATTGGGGTAGCCATTTAAAATACTTTTTACGGGCTTCTGAACGTTAGGATTAAGGTGAACGGGATAAACTATAGTGAGATCTCTTCTCTTTTCCGCAACTTCTTTTAAAGCCATACAGATACTTTTAAACCCCTTACCAAAGTTTTCACGTCTATGACCGGTAACAAGTATTACTTTCCCCTCTTTTTTAAAGGAAATATTAAATTGTTTTTTAAAATAATTATTCCACCTCTTTTGGGCTTTCTGGGACGATAGCTTATTCTTAATTATAAGAAGAGCATCTATTACTGTATTACCAGTAACATATATCTTCTTTGTATCAATACCTTCTTTTAGAAGGTTTTGTTTCGCTTTCTCAGTAGGAGCAAAATGTAAATCTGCTATATGAGTTGTTAAACGCCTGTTTATCTCTTCAGGGAATGGTTGATACTTATGGTTTGTCCTAAGTCCTGCTTCAATGTGCCCGACTGGTATTTGCTGATAAAAAGCTGAAAGGGATGCAGCAAAGGTTGTTGTAGTGTCACCCTGAACCAACACCATGTCAGGCTTTTCTTTTTTTAGTATGTGTTCCAATCCAAGCAAGCACCTTGAAGTTATATGAGACAGAGATTGATTACTTTTCATGATGTCAAGATCATAATCCGGTCGTATATCAAAAATCCTGAGAACCTGATCAAGCATTTCCCTGTGCTGGGCTGTTACACAAACGATTGTTTTGAATTTCTTCGAATGTCTCTCAAGTTCCTTAATGACAGGAGCAAGCTTAATTGCTTCTGGACGGGTACCAAATATTGTCATGATTCGTTTCATCTCACAATCACCTTTATAACAAACGGCATGGTAAAAACACTTTTGTGTAAATAAATAGGTGTAAATAAATAGGGACAGCGCCCATTTATTTTATTTCTAATGCCACAGTCCATTTGTCCACCCCGCAGATGCAAGCAAGGCTTTTATTAATCACAAACGTAAATTCAACTTTCCAGACAATTCGCACAAAAAATCTTCTATATCCTTAGTCCCTTCCCGCAGTGCATTGCAAACAATATCATAATCTATGTCTTCATAATCATGTGCAAGAATATTTCTAAAACCAACCATCTTTGATAGTTTATTAGTTAACTTTTGGGGTATAAATTTTTCTTCATCTAAAATATAAAAAGCCTCACTCATTGTGGTCGGCTTCCTGAAATCCTTATAAGCGATCACTGCCTCTGCCAGATCAATAGTCGATTGAATAGCAAGATACAAATACCGCTCTACGGCTCCCCTGATATCTATATCGTTTTGTATTTTTCCTTTTTCAAGGTTCCTGTATCTTTGCAGAATTTTAAGATACTTTCTCACTGCGCTTGCCTTGTTTTCTATCACTTTTGCACTGCTCATGCTGTAGCCTTCGTTAATTTATGTCTTAGGAGCATCTTCTGAAAATCAAAATATTCATTGAGTATTTTGGGTTCAACAATAACTTTAAATGGCTCTTTTTCTAAAATGAGGCGGCCTTCTTTTATAATCTGATATTTCATTTCCGGACTTTCAATAAGATTCAAGACTACCACATCAATCCTGTCTGTTTTCAATAAGCGGCTTATCTTATCAAATAACTCAAACTTGATTTCATAGATCCTGTTTTTATCCTTATGGTCAAAATAAATGGCAAAATCGTAATCGCTTAGCGGGCCATATTTTGAGGTTGCCCTTGAGCCAAAAAGATACACGAGTTTTATTTCGGGATAGACTTCAAAAATTGAAATCAGTTCTTTTAATTCTGAAATATTATTCCCCTTTTCTCTTTCCATCAGCTTAATCCTAAGATTTGGGACTATGAATAAATATGGACAGCGCCCATTTATTATTTATAATGCTGCAGTACCCCGCAGATGCAAGCAAACTCACTCTAATTCATTTACTCCTCTTGTATTTCTCAATAAAAGAGACTATTTCCGGTACAAACTTTTCTATATCAGGCAAGTGCTCACTCAAAATGTCATAAATCTCCTCTGGGCCTATCTCATGATACAGGTGTACCATCCTGTTTCTGTAACCTGTCATTTTCATTAAAGTTCTTGAATATTCCTTGTCAACAACACCTTTATCGCCGAGTTCTATTGCTATCTTCTTATATTCGAGTTCTTTAAAGCCATAACTCTTGGCAAGAATGTGTCTGCCAATATCAAATACGGCCTCCAATGAACGCCTCAGATAACTCTCTGCTGCAGCAGAATTTCGTTTGTCGGACAGAAACTCTTCTTCAGGAATTTGCGAAAGGTTCTTTAATTCCACAAGAAACTCCTGAATAATAGAGAGGTTTTTTTCAATCTTATCTATGTGCAATTTCGAAATAACCATCCCTTACAGCCTCTAAAAAGTCTCTTTCAAACTCTATCTTTTTATATGCCATATCAGATGCCAGCTTCATCACCATTTCCTCATAATCATCAAGAAAGGATTCCTCATAAGAGTAAATCAGCGCCCCTTTTATTGCCTCATACTGGAATAATGCGTCTGTTTCCTGAAGAAATACCAGATCAATATTGAAGGGCTCAAATAGAATCGAGAGGTCAGCATAAAGTTCACCATAAATTTTAAATGCCTTAATAGGCAATTTTTCAAAGACCACCCCTATGTCAAGATCTGCCTCTTTGTCAAATTTCACATCTTTTCCAGATAGGAAGGCAATTCCATCATCCTTCCGGGAGCCAAAAAGATATGCGATCCTTACATCATATTTCTTAAATATTTCTGTTAATGTCGTTGTTCTCATTATGCTTTATTATATCATGAGCGTCAGATAGCTTTATGACTCTTGGTTCGGGGTTTGTATGCCCGGGTTGCCAAATTTCTCTTATCTCCCGTATTCATCATCTATCCTCACTATATCATCTTCTCCGACATATTCACCGTTCTGAACCTCGATTATCTCCAGCGGAACCTTGCCGGGGTTTTCGAGCCTGTGAAGGGTTGATTTTGGCACATAGACTGATTCGTTTTCATGTATGAATATCTCTTTATCTCCTATTGTCACCTTTGCTGTCCCTTTCACAACAACCCAGTGCTCTGACCTGTGGAGGTGCTTCTGAAGGCTTAATCTTGCATCAGGGTTTACCGCAATTCTTTTTATCTTATACCTGCTGCCCTCTTCTAAAACCGTATAGCTGCCCCATGGTCTGTAGGTGGTTACATGCTCGGCAACTTCCTTCCTTTTGGCCTGCTCCAGCTTTTTTATTACCTCCCTGACCCTCTGGGAATGTCCTCTTTTTACTATTAAAACAGCGTCCTCTGTTTCAACAATGAGGCAGTCCTCTATGCCCACAGTGCTTATAAGCCTGTTGTCTCCTATAATCAGGGTATTTTTTGTGTCAACAGACACTATGTCGCCTGTCTTTACATTGCCTCGTTCATCTTTATCAAGCAAGTCAAAGAGGGAATCCCATGACCCTATGTCGCTCCAGAAAAGCTCTATGGGCAGCATGGCCATCCTTTCTGATTTTTCCATAACAGCATAGTCTATGGAGATGTCCGGCAGATTAGAAAAGCCGGCAGCAGCTTCATCGAAGTTCTTTTCAAAAATCTCAGCCATTTCCGGGAGATGATTTCTGAATTCTTCAATTATGCCGCCTATGGTGAATGCAAACATGCCAGAGTTCCAATAATAACTGCCGTCTTCGAGATATTGCTTTGCTGTTTCTTTATCTGGCTTTTCAACGAATCTTTCTACTTTAGAAAAATTCTGTGTTCTGTCTTTTTGATACGGGGACAATCCCGATTCTACGACGCCTGACGGCGTTCGTAAATCTGGGACAGTCCCCTTTTGATTCCTGACTTTTATATATCCATAACCTGTTTCGGGTCTTTGGGGCTTTATGCCAAAGGTGACTATATGTCCGTCCTTTGCAATTTTTTCTGCTTTCAGGAGATAACCCCTGAATTCCTCATCAGGCCTTATCACATGGTCAGAGGGCAGAACACAGATGACTTCATTTTCGGTGCAGCCTAATTTTTCGATGCAGTAAAGGACACCGAGGGCAATGGCAGGAGCAGTATTTCTGCATGCAGGCTCAAGGATAATATTAGAAACAGGCAAAGGCAGAGGCAAAGAGTTTATATCTGATATAACATGGAATTTATAGTCGTTGTTGGTCATTACTATGATGTCTTCAGGCGATATTGCGCCCAGAAGCCTCTGCACAGTCTGCTGAAGGAGAGACATGTCACCGTTTAGTTTTAAAAACTGCTTGGGATAATTCTTTCTGCTGAGGGGCCAGAGCCTTGTGCCAGAGCCTCCTGCAAGGATTAATGCCTTCATATCACCTTTGCCTCTTCTTGCCCTAATTCATCTTCCAGAAACATTTTATATTTATCCAAACTCTCCTCATCCTCTGCCTCAACCCTCATAACAATAACAGGCTGGGTATTGCTTGCCCTGATGAGACCCCATCCTTTTTCAAAAACAATCCTCACACCGTCTGTCACATCTAAATCTTTGATTATGCAAGGACTGTTTTTTTCTTCCTTATATCTAATAAACTTTTCCACAATCTGTTTAACCAATGCCTTTTTCTTGTCATCTGAACATTCTATCCTTATCTCTGGAGTGAAGGACATTTTAGGTATTCCGGAAAGAAGTCCCTTAATATCCTTTCCTGTCAGCTTCATTATTTCTACGAGCCTTAATGTGGTATAAATAGCATCGTCATATCCAAAATATCTGTCTTTTATAAATATATGCCCGCTGAATTCGCCGGCGAGGAGCGCCCCTTCCTCTTTCATTCTTTGTTTTACAAGGGAATGCCCTGTCTTGCACATTATTGGCACTCCTCCATGTTTTAATATATCATCAAACATGAGTTGCGAGCACTTCACATCACCGATTATCTTTGCGCCGGTTTTTTCTTTTCGTAATTCTCTGCTGAGGATTATCATAAGCTGATCGCCCCACACTATATTTCCGTCCCTGTCTATAACCCCTATTCTGTCTGCGTCGCCGTCATATCCAATGCCGATATCAGATCCTGAATTTTTTACCTTGGCAATTAAATCCTGTATGCATTCAACTACTGTTGGGTCTGGATGGTGATTTGGGAAATTGCCGTCAGGTTCACAGTAAAGAGGTATTACATCACAGCCGATGCTGCTCAAAATCTCCGGCGCAACAATACCTGCAGTGCCGTTTCCTGCATCTACAACTACCTTTACTGGTCTGTATTTTTGATTATTGAGATATGAAAACTCTTTCAGCATATCGCTCTTATACGCACTTACAATGTCATAATTCTCCACTCTCCCCTTTATCTCTGTCTCTGCCTTTGTCCCTTTTTCTATTATTTCTCTCAGTCTTTTTATATTTTCCCCATGAATGGCCTCTTTCCCTATGCTTATTTTAAAACCATTGTATTCAGGAGGATTGTGGCTGCCTGTGATCATAATGCCGCCGTCAAGATCGAGATGAAAAATGGAGAAGTATTGAAGCGGCGTTGGACATACCCCAATATCAACTACATCGATACCAGTGGATACAATGCCTTCGATGACTCCATCTGATAGCTCCTCTGAACTCAGCCTCACATCCCTGCCCACACTGACTTTGAGTTTAGATCTATGAGTTATGAATTTGGAATCAAGAAATAGCCCGAATGCCCTGCCAATTAAAAATGCAACATCCCTGTTGAGTTCCTTTCCAGCAACTCCCCTTATATCATATTCTCTGAATATATTGTCGTTTATCATTTTAAATTCTTAATAAAATCTATATCTGCAAGATCGGACATAGTATTTTCGCTCATTCTCGTCCCGCATCCTGCGGGACTCCGAGGCTTTCGCTTCCTCGGACATCCTGTCCTCGCTTATCACCGAAAGAAACCGCTCAAATACTATATCCGATCTTTTTATGAATAATTAGTCGTAGGTACTGCTCCGCCCTCTCAATCACATATCCGCATTTTGCGGACTGCAACCAAGAAGGATTTTCGCAAATCGTTATTGCAAATTACGATTTACGTATTACGCACTTTCTACATCCGATGCGTCTATTTTTACAGACACACCCTGCCTGAGTATGTCCACAGAAACAATCAGTATGTGCTGCCCGGGCCTTTTTAAAAACATGCCTTCAACGCCAGCAAGCGGACCTTTTTTGATCCTGATCCTTTGCCCTTCCTTCAGATACGGATAAGGGTCTATATCTTCTTTGCTGTCAATCAGTTTTTTTAGGGATATTATCTGCTCATCAGGAACAGGCTCTGGTTCAGCGGGAATCATGCCGAGAAACCTTACAACACCGGGCGTTTTCAGCACAGACAGCATTTCCTTGTATATCTTATCGATATGAACAAAGAGATAACCCGGGAAGAGCGGAAAGCTTAAAAGTTTTTTTCTGTCTTTCCATCTGGAGAGTCTGTCAACTGCCGGCAGAAATGCCTCTATGCCTGTATTTGTCAATCTCTCCATTACTTTAAACTCATGTCTTGACTTAACATGAATGGCATACCATTTAGGAAATGTATTGTCAGTTGTAGCGTCTATTATGAATGTTTTCAAGTTAGAGCGCCGCACACTTACCTGCCTTATGGCTATTTTTAATATTTTAACACAAGAAACCTGCCTGGCTCAAGACCGGAGCATGTCCCTTTGAGTTGTTGAAGTAGGAAGCGGCCCCCGATTAGAATTGATT
>JASEGS010000003.1 GCA_030017995.1 Thermodesulfovibrionales bacterium | reverse complement strand
CATATCCGGTAATCCCTTTGATGCCAGTGTACCGCGCATTGCCCTTTGAATAGTCTCCGTCCTTTCCTTTATAGTCCCATCCATGGCATTCTTTGCATCGCCATGTTGCTGCGCCTTTCTGTTTTCCTTCGGCAGGATAAGAGGGGTGTGTCTTGTCGGCTTTTACCCTTAGTTCAGCAAGCCAGTTGTCGTATAAAACACCGCCCATTACGAGTTGAGCAAATTTTCTACCGGATAGCTTTTGTATCTCTCCGGCAAACGGAGATGGGATATTTGCAAGAAATACCAATAACACTGAGAAACATAGACATAGACATATCCATTTCATTTTCATTTTTACCTCCGAGAGAAGATTTTCTGTGCCTGCCTGCTCTGATTAAGAGGCAGATTTAAGTCTAATATATATCTTTTTGTGATTGATGTAAAGCAGCTTGCATCTTATTTGTTGCATCCTGTATTCTTTTAAGTTATGGGAATAGAAGTTAGAAGCCGAAGACCGGAAGTCAGAATATTTTTTTATGTTTTCTGCTTTTTGTCCCTTATATTTTATCTTCCTTCTTCAGCCCAGATGAGTTTTGAATCCTTTGTAATTGACGCAGGCCATGGCGGGTATGACAGCGGCATCAAAGGCGCTAATTTTTCTGAGAAGGAAATAACCATGTCCCTTGCGAAGGATTTTGCCAATGCCCTTGCCGGAAAGGGCAAAAAGGTTCTTCTTACCCGCAAGAGTGATTATGCTATCTCTATAAAAGAAAGGGTCAGGATTGCAAATCAAGGAGCGCCTGACATCTTCATCAGCATGCATATATCTTCTGAAAATACATTTGTCATATATTCACTATTCAGTGATATGAAAAACTCACAGTCCGGCGTCACTAACGCTAAATTTATAAAGAACACTGCTGTTGTCAAAGGAATTGCTCAAGCCATAAACAGGGAATTTAAAATGAGTGTGAGGCATGAAGAACTGCCAATCCCTTTGATCGTCCAAATAGAGTCGCCTGCCTTGTTAATAGAAATGCCGCGGCCTGACAAATTTAATTATGACAGAAAAATGAGGGAAAGGATTATAAATGCCATATTAAAGGGGTTGGATGTTTAGTGATTGATCATAATATGTAATCATGGATGGCAGGCATACCTCAAAGCCTTTAATAATGCGATGAGATTATCAGATTGCCTGTTTATCTCTTTAATGGACAGGTGATATTGAAAGTGCCTTTAAATGGCAGGAGGGTTCGGCTCTAAGGTATCGCTATTAAAGACTTTTCGGCATACCTGCCATCCATGTAAAAATGGCTGTTTATAGATTAAGGGGTTGAGCGATATGAAACAATTGCGTAATAATAAAAAAAGCATTTTGATTTTTGGTGTAGCGCTTGTTATTGCAGCCATTTCAGGATGGTTTATTACAAAGCATTTTTTTGTTTCAACAGAAAGAAAGGAGATGCCTTCACAGGATATTAGAGAAGGCGGTAAGAGTGAGCAGAGCCCTGCTGTAACTGTAAAGCCTGATTTGCTTGATCTGGAGGATACATATGTGCTGGTGAAAATATTTCTTCCTTTTAAAGACGGTTTGTCAATGGAGGAAAGAAGACTCAAGGGCAATGTTTTGGCTATAGAAATGATAGAGGCTCTTGTAAAAGAATATTTGACGGGATTGAAAGAACAAATGGCTGAAGTGAAATTACATGGTGTTTACAGGGACAGGAGCAATACAGTCTATATAGACCTTTCTGATGAGTTCAGGCGTAATTTTTCTGGTGATGCGAAGCAGGAATACTATCTGCTAAGATCTCTTTTTGAAACAGTGACCAAGAATGTCCCTGAAACAGACGATATAAGGCTGCTGATAGAAGGAAGAGAGATAGAGAGTATAGGAGGGCATTTCTACAGCCTTTACGGGTTGAAAGGAATAATGAATTAACTGCGTGCAAGTTATGACGGCAGGCATGCCTCAAAGCCTTTCTCAATGCGATAAGATTATTAGATGCCTGTTTATACTGTTTAATGTAGAGGTTATATTGAAGTTGCCCTTAAACAGCGCGAGGGATCGGCGCTAAGGTATCGCTGATAAAGGCTTATCGGCATATCTGCCGTCATCTGCGAATATAATATTCGGGGTTTAAAGTTTTATATGAATAATAGACCAATAGGTATTTTCGATTCAGGCATTGGAGGGCTTACTGTTTTCAAAGAGGTGAGCAGGATGCTTCCTGATGAGGATATTGTTTACTTAGGAGACACTGCACGTGTGCCATACGGCATCAGGTCACCGGAGACTGTAATGAGATATTCTTTTGAGTGCGCAGATTTTCTTTTAAAGCAGAACATAAAATTGCTGGTGGTTGCATGCAATACAGCTTCTGCTATAAGTCTTCAGGAAATACAGCGGAATGTCTCCATCCCTGTGATAGGGGTTATCGAGCCGGGAGCGAGGGCTGCTGTGCGCTCTACGGCCAATAAGAAGATAGGAGTTATAGGCACTGAAGCTACAATCAGAAGCAGCGCTTATTTAAAGGCAATCAAGTTATTGGATGAGAGTATTGAGGCAATCGGACTTCCGTGTCCTTTATTTGTTCCGCTTGTTGAAGAAGGCTGGACAGACGGCATGATAGCGAAGATGATTGTCGAAAGATACCTTAAAAATTTAAAGGATACATCTGTTGATACTATTGTGCTCGGCTGCACCCATTATCCTCTTTTAAAAGATGTGATTCAGGATGTGATGGGTGATGTGAGACTGATTGATTCTGCTGTTGAAACCGCAAAGGTTGTAAAGGACACATTAAAAAGTCAGAAGGCCAGAGCTAATAGGCAAGGGCGGCAAAAATTTTATGTTACAGACTCGCCGGAAAAATTCGTTAATGTCGGCGAGAGATTTTTGCAGAACAAAATTGAAAATATAGAAAAAATACAACTGGAGGCAAGATGAGGCCTGATGGAAGGAAGAACGACGAACTGAGGAAAGTGCGGGTTACGAGGAACTTTATTAAGACGGCAGACGGATCTGTATTGATTGAGATGGGAAATACGAGGGTTATATGCACTGCATCCATAGAGGATAAAGTGCCATCTTTTTTAAAAGACAGGAAGAAAGGCTGGGTTACTGCGGAATATGGAATGCTGCCGAGGTCAACACAATCGAGAATGACGAGGGAATCCACATCAGGACGTGTAGGAGGAAGGACACAGGAGATACAGAGATTGATAGGCAGGGCATTGAGAGCGGTTGTAGACCTCGATACCCTTGGAGAAAGAACTATATGGATAGACTGTGATGTTATACAGGCTGACGGAGGAACGAGGACTGCTTCTATAACAGGGGCGTATATCGCCCTTTGCGATGCGGTTTTTCATGCCCTTAAAAATGGGGCTATTGAGAGAAATCCGATAAGAGACTATCTTGCAGCAGTAAGCGTGGGCATAATCAATAGGGAGCCGTGTCTTGACTTGTGTTATGTTGAAGATTCTGCTGCTGAGGTTGACATGAATGTGGTTATGACAGGAGACGGTAAGATAGTGGAGATTCAGGGCACTGCTGAAACCGAGCCATTTACAACCAAACTTCTTAATGCAATGCTGTCAATGGCGGAGAAGGGAATTAGCAGGCTTGTAGAGATACAGAAAGAGATAGTGGAAACAAATATGTTAAAATATTAAAAATGCAGAGGAAAGGTATAGACATGTATAGAAGCTTATTCATCTGGCTGCTAATAGGGCTATCAATGATCCTTCTTTTCAATCTTTTTAGTGTTCCTCCAAAAGGCGAAAAGGAGCTGACATTCTCAGAATTTATCTATAAAGTTGAATCAGGAGATGTTGAAGAGGTCACTATTAAGGAAAACCATATCACAGGGATACTTAAGGATAAGACTAAATTCAGGACTTACGCAGCGCAATATCCTGACCTTGTCAAAGAATTAAGAAACAAAGATGTGAAGATAACCGCAAAACCCCCTGATCAAAACCCATGGTATATCAACTTTTTCTTTTCATGGGGTCCTATTATCTTCCTCGTTCTCATCTGGATAGTGTTTATGAGACAAATGCAGATGGGCGGCAACAAGGCCATGTCATTTGGAAAGGCGAAGGCAAAACTGGTGTCTGACAAAGCGGTAAAAATTACCTTCGCAGATGTCGCTGGAATTGAAGAGGCAAAGGCTGAGGTGGAAGAGATAATTGAATTTCTCAAAGACCCGCAGAAGTTTTCGAAACTCGGAGGCAAGATACCCAAGGGCGTCTTATTGGTGGGTTCCCCGGGCACAGGCAAGACCCTTCTTGCAAAGGCAATTGCAGGTGAGGCTGCTGTTCCTTTCTTCTCCATATCCGGCTCTGATTTTGTGGAGATGTTTGTTGGTGTTGGCGCATCTCGTGTAAGAGACCTGTTTGATCAAGCGAAAAAGAATGCGCCATGCATAATTTTTATAGACGAAATAGACGCAGTCGGAAGACACAGAGGCGCAGGTCTTGGCGGTGGCCATGATGAAAGAGAGCAGACATTGAACGCCCTCCTTGTGGAAATGGACGGATTTGAAGGCAATGAGGGTATTATTATCCTTGCTGCCACTAACAGACCTGATGTGCTTGACCCAGCACTTTTAAGGCCTGGAAGATTTGACAGGCAGATAGTGGTTCCGGCTCCTGATGTAAAGGGAAGGCTTGAGATATTGAAGGTTCATACAAGGAAAATACCGCTTGCTCCTGATGCAGAACTCCAAAAGATCGCGAGGGGCACCCCCGGTTTTTCTGGCGCTGACCTTGCAAATCTTGTAAATGAGGCTGCCCTTATCGCTGCGCGCAGATCCAAGGACAAGGTTGATATGTCAGATTTTGAGTTTGCAAAGGATAAGGTTTTGATGGGTGTTGAGAGAAGGAGCATGGTCTTAAACGATGAAGAAAAGAAGAATACCGCATATCATGAGTCTGGACATACGCTTGTTGCAAAGCTGACGCCGGGCACTGATCCAATCCATAAAGTAAGCATCATTCCGCGCGGAAGGGCTCTCGGAGTGACACAGCAGCTTCCTATTGACGACAGATATACATATTCAAGGGATTATCTTGAAAAAGCGCTTATGGTGCTTCTGGGAGGAAGGGCTGCTGAGGAGATAGCCCTTCACCACATGACTACAGGCGCAGGCAATGACCTTGAAAGGGCAACAGAGCTTGCAAGAAAGATGGTCACAGAATGGGGGATGAGCGAAAAGTTAGGCCCCTTGACATTTGGCAAGAAGGACGAGCAGATATTCCTTGGTCGTGAAATAGCAAAACATAAGGATTACAGTGAAAAAACAGCAGTAGATATAGATGAAGAGATAAAAAGGATTGTAACAGGCGCATATGAAAGCGCTAAAAAGGTTTTAGAGGAAAACTATAACCTCCTCGACTCCCTTGCCCATGCCCTTTTGGAGAAAGAAACCATGGAGGGACACGATATAGATAAGATTATTGAAGAGGCAGGAGCAAAGCAGGTTGAGGTTTAGAAAACTGCATTTTGGCTTTGATTTTAGCCTTGGCCTATGAAAATTGCATGGTCAGATTTTTCTTTAGACTTTTCAAAGAAAACTCATATAATGGGGGTGCTGAATGTCACCCCCGATTCTTTTTCTGACGGCGGACTTTTTTTTGATAAGGCAAAGGCTGTTGACCATGCACTCAGACTTATTGAACAAGGCGCTGATATTATAGACATCGGCGGAGAATCCACAAGACCGGGCTCTGAACCTGTTTCTATTCAGGAAGAAATCAATCGCACCATACCTGTAATTGAGGCAATCTCAAAGAATATAAAAATCCCTGTTTCCATTGATACCTATAAAGCAGAAGTTGCAAAACGCGCCCTTGACGCAGGAGCGTCGATTGTAAATGACATAAGTGGATTGAGGTTTGATCCTGATATGCCCAAGGTTGTCGCTGACTATAAAGTTCCTGTAATTATAATGCATATAAAGGGGAGACCGAAGGATATGCAGCAGAACCCAGTGTATGAGGCGCTCATCCCCGAAATTGTGGATTATCTAAGGGCAAGCGTTAAAATTGCAATGGAGGCTGGTATTGCAGATGATAAGATTATTATCGACCCGGGAATCGGCTTTGGAAAGACCTTTGAACATAACCTCGAAATTATAAAAAACTTAAAGGAATTCACACTCCTCAAAAAACCTATTGTCATAGGCGTGTCAAGAAAGGCATTCATCGGAAAGATACTCGGTGATGTTCCCCCATCTGAAAGGCTTGAAGGCACAGCGGCAGCAGTTGCTATATCCATATTTAATGGTGCTAATATTATCAGGGTTCACGATGTTAAAGAGATGGCTAAGGTTGCAAAAGTTGCTGATGCCATAAAAAGAGGCGTCTTAGAATAATTACATTTCTACTCTTGTAATAACACCATGAAGCTTGTGAGACGGAAGCTTATAGAACTGCACATAAGTTGGGGTAAGCCTTTTGAATATATAAAAGATCTTCCATATGACATTTCTTGTAGCGATGTCCTCAAGGCCATAAAATATCGCCTTTTCTTTAATGCCTGCCTGACGCAGTATCTCCTCTACATCTATCACTTCCATATAACCGAATTGAATCTCAAAGTGCCTCAGGCCGTCTGCAAGGTCGCCTTTGAAAAAGCCTATTACGCCGAAAGGGTCGTCCCTTCTCAGCATTGAGACGATAATATTGTCCTCATAGAGGATATTGTTTGTAAACATAGTTCTTACAACATATGGAGGGACCCTCTGGATATCCCGTGCAAAAAATAGGGCTGTGCCACCAATCCTGCTTGTTGTTTTGTATAAAATTTCATATCGCGTGATAAATTCATGCAAAGGCATTGGCTTCATCGAGCGGTAAAGCCTCTTCTGTCCCAGTGTATATATTATGATTGTAATCAAAGGCATGGATGCGAGGATGATGGACCAATAACCGCCATGAGGGATTTTGGTTATATTCGCCCCAAAAAACAACAAAACAACAGCCATTATGAGCATTGCCGCAACTGCTTTTGCCTTTTTCTTTTTCAATAAAAATATCCAGGTCATTAAAAAAGCTGTAAGAATCATGTCACCATTGACGGCAAGCCCGTATGCAGCTGCAAGCTTACTGGATTCTCTGAATTCCACCATAATAAACAACACGGCAAAAAGCAGAAACCAGTTTGCAAAGGGTATATAGATCTGAGACCTCATTTCTGTTGAGGTATAATCCACCTTGAAGAGCGGCATGATATGAGTCGTTATACCCTGATACGCTATGGAAAATATCCCGCTTATCATCGCCTGAGAGGCTATGACAGTAGCGATAATACTCAGGACAAGAAACGGTATATAAAGTATCTGTGCCTGATTAAATATCATTTCAAAGAGTATATTTTTTGCTCCCGGATGTTGAAGAAGAAAAGCGCCCTGGCCAAAATAATTCAGGACCAGAGCTACAAATACTATGCTCCATGCCTTAAGTATGGGTTTTCTGCCAAGATGTCCCATATCAGCATACATAGCCTCTCCTCCTGTGGCACAGAGTATAACCTCTGAAAGGACAAGATAACCGCTGACGCCATTATCTGCAAAAAATCTAAAGGCATAGTATGGATTTATTGCCTTCAAGACAATGGGGGATTGAATTATGGATATTATCCCTGATATAGCAAGTGTTGAAAACCATATTATCATCAGAGGACCGAATGCAATGGAAACCTTTTCTGTGCCTCTTCGCTGAAAGGCAAAAAGGATAATCGCTATGATCCCTGCCACAACAATCAAAACTGTCTGATCTGTCTTCTCAAGTCCTGGTATCAGCAGGGAGCCCTCAACTGCACTGAGAATACTGATTGCGGGCGTTAATACGCCGTCACCTATGAGAAGAGATATACCAATAAAGGAGAGAATAGTAATAAATGAAACCTTCCTGCCTGATTTAAGCAGGGGGACAAGCAGTTCTTTAAGCACAATAGTCCCGCCTTCTCCCTTTCTGCTAAGACTCATGGCAAGCCATGCATATTCTGCTGTTACAAGGATAACGAGCGTCCAGACAATAAGGGAAAGGATCCCGATTATATTTGCCTCAGTGGGCTTTGTGAGAAGAAAAATTATCGTCAGGGTATAAATCGGGCTCGTCCCAATGTCTCCAAATACAAGACCGAGGGATTTTATTATTCCTTTTATGGGCGGTTCTTTTTCAAGCATATATCATAAGAATGATTCTTAATTTTTGCTATTATACTATATCCTGTCTTTATAAACATATTAATGAATAGTGTGGGTTACATCTTCTCCGGCGCCTTCACTCCCAGTATTTTCAAACCGTGTCTTAAGACAATCCTTATCGCCTCACATAATGCAAGCCTTGCCTTTGTTATTTCCATATCATCAGAAATTACTTTATGCCTGTGATAATAAGGATGGAACATTCCTGCTAATTCCTGAAGATAGAAAGTTATCCTGTGAGGCTCATGGGCTAATGCTGCATTTTTGAATATCATTGGATAAAGCAAGAGCTTTTTGATTATCTTCATCTCTTCATCATTAAATAATTCTCCGTTAAAATCTGTTAAATCCTTTACCCCTTGCCTATAGCCTATAGCCTCTTGCCTTGCCTTCTCAAATATACTGCAAATCCTCGCATGGGCATACTGCACATAATAAACTGGATTTTCTGCAGACTGTGTCTTAGCAACTTCAATATCCACTTCAAGATGACTATCCGATCTCCTTGTAAGGAAAAGAAATTTCGTTGTGTCTTCGCCTATTTCGTCAATTACCTCCCGCAGGGTAATGAATTCTCCTGCGCGTTTGGACATTTGCACAGGCTTGCCTCCTCTCAGGAGAGTCACCATCTGAACGAGGAGCACTTTAAGATTCTCTTTCGGATAGCCTAATGCCTGAATAACCGCTTGCATCCTCGGTATGTAACCGTGATGGTCAGCGCCCCAGATGTCAATTATCTCGTCAAATCCCTTGTCTACTTTTTTCCTGTGATATGCGATATCAGGCGCAAAGTAAGTGTATTCGCCGTCCTGCTTTACAATGACCCTGTCTTTGTCGTCCCCGAAGCCGGTTGCCTTAAACCACAAGGCTCCGTCTTTTTCATAGATATAGTCCTTTGCTTTAAGGTCATCAATTGCCTGAACGACTTCCCCTTTCCGGTAAAGCTCTCTCTCGCTCTGCCATGAATCAAAAGACACTCCGAAGTCCTCAAGGTCTTTCTTGATGGCATCGAGCATTTTTTGGTATGCGAAATCAGTAATTACATCGGGTTCAGGGGTTTCTTTCTCTTCTTTAAAATCTTTCGCAATGCCTTCTATATAATCCCCTCTGTATCCGTCTTCTGGAAAGGGATAATCTTCTCCGAGCAACTGCTTGTACTTTGCAAGCACAGACATGCCGAGCAATTTGACCTGCCTGCCTGCATCATTAATGTAGTATTCCCTTTCTACTTTGTAGCCTGCCTCATAGAGCAGGTTTGCCAATGCCGCGCCAAGCGCCGCGCCTCTGCCATGACCCAAATGTAATGGCCCAGTTGGGTTTGCGCTGACGAACTCTATCTGCACCCTTTTGCCTCTGCCTACATCTTCTCTGAGAAAGGCTTCTTTTTGCTTTATGAGCTGTTTCAATTCACCGCAGAGGAATGATTTTTTGAATGTGAAGTTTATAAAGCCCGGGCCTGCAATGTCTACCTTTTCAAATATATCCTGTATCCCGAATCCCGAATCCTGCATCCTGCTTATAATTTCTTCTGCTATCTTCATCGGAGACTTTTTAAGCGGCTTTGCAAGCGCCATTGCCGCAGGAGACGACAAATCTCCGAAGCTTTCTTCTCTTGGGGTTTCAATTTCAACGCTTTTGACTTCTGACTCCTGACTCCTGACTGCTTTTAACAGTATTTCTCTCAGAATTTTTTCCATAGGTGTTAAGTTTAACTTGGATTCAGCGATAAGAACAAGTCTTTTCCAGTGCCCCATCCTTATCGGATAGCCTACATTATTCATAAACTTTGTTATGCCAAAAGACAAAGCATTTCCGCTTCATTCTCGGAAGGCATCCGGCCTTCCTCCGAAGCTACGACAGCCCGCTTAAACATCCATGTTACGCTTGGGCTGTCGAAGTCGCTCTAATACTTTGTCTTTTGCCTTGTCTATTGTAATTTATGAATTATCGGATAGATTCCTGCGTATTAAAATTTACAAAAAATTAACACTTATTAACTGTAATTTTACGCTGTTTAATAGTATGATTCAATAGTGCAAAAGATTAGTTTTGCAGATATAAGGGCAAGGGGGTGAGATAAGGAAGGCAAAGAGGGGAAATTAATAATGGTGTTTGATCAATTAAATTTTTGATCAATGTTCAGTAAAAATTGCAAAAGGAGGTAGTGAATGAGTAAAAAGTTTTATTTAGCAGCAGTTTTGGTAGCAGTTCTTGCTATCGCAGGCTTTGTGTTTTTCTCCGGCAGCGCTGATGCGCAAAAGGCAGCTCCTGCAAAGGATGTAAAAGTAGAGACATGCTATGGATGTCATGCCCTTGTTAAGGACTTTCATGCAAACGGCAAACACAAGGGAGTAAACTGCGTGAACTGCCACAGCGG
Organism: Thermodesulfovibrionales bacterium; assembly: GCA_030017995.1. Classification (GTDB taxonomy): domain Bacteria; phylum Nitrospirota; class Thermodesulfovibrionia; order Thermodesulfovibrionales; family Dissulfurispiraceae; genus JASEGS01. The sequence continues at coordinate 76,588 of JASEGS010000003.1, read as the reverse complement.
ACTCGATGAGCATCTGAAAAATCCTGCGGACAGGCCAAAATCCAACACAGACCATGAGGCTTGCGGCAAGTGCCACAAGAATGAGATGGAGAGCTTTTTAGGCCACAACTATGAGAAAAAGGCTCAGTTTGACAAGGGAGATCCAAAGTCCCGCTCGCCTTACTGGGAAACACTCGTAAGGCCTTATGCCTTTGAAGTCAGCCACAATGAGACCAGAAGCCATAAGTATATGCTTACCGACCACCTTATTAATGACAGGTCATACGGCGGAAGGTTCCAGCCTAAGGAGAAGGCTCAATATTCTGTCAACTATGCCAGCAATAAAATATCTCCAAAGGCATGGGATGTGCTTTATGATGCTTACCCAGAGGGAGATCTTAAGGCCCCTAAAAAGGCATTCAGAGAGAGGACAGCTCCTGCGGCAGTTCCTGTCTGCTTAAAGTGTAAGACTTCCGACGACCATCTTGCATGGCCTTACATGGGAGACCCTTCACCAAAGACCTCTGACATCAGCAGGGTAGGGAATCCAGCTTACAATGCTGTGAAGTATCTGAGGAACTCTCTGCCTTGTATTCATTGCCACGACCCGCATGCTGCAAAGCACAGGATCGTAAGAGACGCGCTTATTGATGTTCTTACAACCCAGACTGACACTCTCTGGCATGAAGGCTACCCTGGAAAGGCAGATATCAAGGTTTACAGCAATAAAGACGGTCTCGGTCTCCGCGGCCATGAGAGAAAGATCGCTATCCTCAGCAAGGCAGACCCATTCCTTCAGTGCGGTCAGTGTCATGTTGAGTACAACTGTGGACTGCATTTTGACTACGAGAAATCAGAGTGGGGCAAACCGCCTGTGGCATTAGACTTTGCTACAGACAGAAGGACGAATCACTTCCCGTTCAAGGGACTTGCAAAGGTAGAAAAAGGCAAGATTGTTGATGAGACACTCTGGAAGCACCTCGAAAAGTGGAAATACTTTGACTTTGCACATTATGTAACAGGCGCAAAGCTCTGGAAGGCGCAGCATCCTGAGGTTGAGGCGATATACAATTCAACCCATGGCAAGGCAGGCGCAACCTGCACAGACTGCCACACAGAGGGCGTAAAAAAGGCAAAAGACGGCAAGTCTTATAAGGCTCATTTCCATGCGTCACCGAGGGCATTTGACTGGAAGCCATGTCTCAAGTGCCATCCGGCATGGAAATCAGAGGACGCTAAATATGCAGCAGAATCTGCAAAGAACTATGTCAGACAGAACATGAGAAAGGCAGAAGTTTGGCTGAGAGAGCTGGTTAATGCATTCCAGCGCGCAAAGGACTGGGGTGTTGATGTAAAGACACTTAATGAAGTCCGTAAGATTCACGAGCAGTCACATATGTATTGGGAGTGGTGGACCGCTGAGAATTCTGACGGATTCCACAATATTGAAAACGCAAAGGCGACACTCGCAAGGTCAGTTGTCCTTTCATGGAAGGGCATTGACATCCTTAACAAGGCGATTGCCGACAAAAGAGCAGCAGCAGCAATGCCAGCAGCAATGCCGGCAGGAAAGTAGTAAATGTATAGATTTGGGGGAGCGCAAGCTCCCCCTTTTATTTCTTTCTTAACAAAAAATATAAAGGGGTGGATATGATAGCGAAGAAAGTTATTATAGGTTTGGTTTTAGTGTTGGGCTTGACGCTTTTAGGTATGTCCGCCGGATATGCCAACAACAACAGTGCCCCAAATTTTGAGTGTTACAAATGTCATCAGCAAATGGGAGCGCAGAGCACTCAGATTGTATTAAAAGGACTGCCTAAGATATATGAGCCGGGTAAGGTTTATAAGCTTGAGTTATCTGTCGTAAGTTCATTAAAAAGTATTGGCGAGGTGCAGGGTGGTTTTGCTGCTGAAACTACCGGAGGAGAATTGATAGTGAGCGATAATACCAACACCCAGCTTTCCGATATGATATTAACACATACACAGGAAGGATCAAACCTCAGGACATGGAAATTCAGCTGGAAGGCTCCTTTGCAGAAGGTAAACGTGGAGTTGAAAGTGATGGCGGTTGCTGCAAATGGTGATTTTGGCGCTGCCGGTGATTCGGTAATGGCCGAGGTGTTTACAATAAATCCAAAAAAGTAACAGCACATCAGGAGGTGTTTAAATGAAACTGAGCAGAAGAGATTTTTTAAGGGCGAGCGCTTTAACAGCCGCTGCTGCAGCAGCAGGCATTGCAAAGCCTGAGTCGCTTTTAGCAGCGCATCCTGTAAAGTCTTTCCCCGCCGGTCAGTGCAGATATTGCGCTGTCGGCTGTACAATGATAGCTGACTGCGAAGTAGATGCAGCAGGTAAGGTTACAAGGGTTGTAGCCATAAAGGGAGATCTTAAGAGTCCAGTAAACAGGGGTGTTCTTTGTACCAAGGGCTTTTATCTCCATAAGGCTATAATGTACAAGGACAGGCCCAAAGGCGCATATGTCAGGAAGGAATGGATTAATCCGAAGACAGGAAAGCCTGATCTTGCAAACTGTCCGAGGGTTCTTGAAGGCAAGACAACAAAGGATCCAAAGGGATTACAGCCGTCTGAGATTGATCTTAAAGAGAATTTCACTCTTATTCCTTGGGAAGACGCAGTTAACTTTGTTGCTGATGCTGTTGAAAAGACCGTAAAAGAAAACGGCAAACACAGTGTTGCGTTCTATGGAAGCGGCCAGCTTGGCACTGAAGAGACCCACATAATGAATAAGACCCTTAAGGGCGGCGGAATGCTTGCTAATAACGCGGTAGAAGGACAGCCGAGGATGTGTATGGCATCTGCTGTCGTTGGCTATCTTTACACCTTTGGAAAAGACGAGCCTTACGGAAGCCTTGACGACCTTGATGTGCCTGATCCGGATTTCGGCAAGCATGCAAATACATACTTCCTTATTGGAAACAACACAGCAGAAGCCCATCCTATATTGTTTAACAGGATGGCGGCAGTAAAGGCAAAGAATCCAGACGTCAAGGTTATTTTAGCAGACCCGAGGAAGACCCGCTCAGGCACAATAGCCGACCTCTGGCTTCCATTTGCAACAGGAAGAGACCTTGTGCTTCTTAACTCCATAGCATATGTCATTACCCATGAGCTTGACGGAGCCAAATATGATGTTGAAAAAGGCACGGTTGATGCAAAGTGGAAACACATGGATAAGAAGTTTATTGAGAGGCATGTGAGCTTTGGCATTCATGAGGATGTCAAAAAGACATGGGTAAAGACCACATACGGCGGCACAAGAGATGCGGCATGGGATTTGACCTATACAGCAGAGCCGAGGAAGACATATCCGAATCTTAAGAGCAAATATGTTGCTGAAGAAGATGTAATAAAAGACCTGTACAAAGGCTTTGCGATCTTCCTAAAGTTCCTTTCGGATTACAATCCAGACAAGGTGTCTGATCTTATATTTGAAGGAGAATCTCCACTTCTTTATGATAAGGCATCAAGGTCATGGAAGAAGATAAGCGGGCCTGAGGCTGTGAGGCTTGCAGCTAAGTGGTATGCAGAGGGATACACAACATCTGCATGGTGTATGGGCGTTAATCAGAAGCTGCAAGGAACATGGACAAACGCCTCTTTGCACATGATCAACCTTATCACAGGACAGACAGTAAAACCCGGAAGGCATTCTTTCAGCTTTACAGGACAGCCTAATGCCTGCGGCGGCATCAGGGCGCCCGGAGCTCTCTGTCATGCGCTTCCTTATGGAAGGCTTGTTGCAAATCCCCTTCACAGGGCAGCGGTTGAAGGCATATGGAAAGGCAGGGCTGAAGCTTATTTGAAGAAGAAAGGCATGTCTGAAGCCGAGATTAAAGCTGAGACCAATAAGATTAAGATACACGATAAACCCGGACCTCATACAGTTGAGATGTTCAGAAGGCTTGGCGCAGGACAGATAAAGGTGCAGTTTATATCTACTGTCAATGCAGGACATAGCCTGCCTTATTCATGGCCTTATAGGCTCGCAATGTCCGGAGCACATAAGGGAGAGGCATGGCCAATAACAGTTACCCTTGAGGCATTCCCGAATGCGACCACAATGTGCTCTGATGTCGTGCTCGGAGCATCGAGCTGGTATGAAAAGGAGTTCATATTCGGCAACCTCGAGAGGCGTTACCAGATCATCAAACAGGTCATTGAGCCGTATGGAAATACACTCCCGGACCACACCATCTTCGCCTTGATAATGAGAAGGCTCGAGGAAAAGGGTCTTGTTCCAAAAGGACATGTATCTCAGTTCTGGCCTGCGGAATATGACGGCGCTGATTGGATGAAAAAGACCATAGAGGCAGGCAAGACTAAGGAATGGAACAGGGCATTTACTACCAATATCTGGGAAGAGTTGATGGACCTCTCTAAAGGCACAGGCTATGACTTCAGCGGCATGAACAGAAAGATGCTCCTTGAGCAGAACCACGGTTACAGGATACCGCTTCCTGCCGAGTATCATACCAATGCCGATGTAAAGAAGAGATACGACAAGTATGTCTCCAGGATACAGTATGCCTATCCGTATGACCCGCATATAGACGGCAAGACCGCCTTCTATATGAAGAATATGAAGGAGTTCAACCCTGTTTATGGCGCGTGGCTTGAGAAGAATATAGAGGCGATGAAGAAGGACGAGGCGTATCATAAGGCAGAGAATGTGCCTGCCGGATGGTATGCGAGCTTCTATAATTCAAATGCCTTTATTTACGGTATGGTGGATATTAAGACCCCAGACGGCAAGGGCAGAAAGGCCCCGGGATGGGACGGCAGGGCTATTGCATGGGCAAACCCATGGTGGGCATGCAAGTTCGACGGCAAGCAATTCGTGAAGCACAAAGGCGCGGTAGTTATTGAAAGAAATTTCAATCCCAAGAAGGTAGATGCGAACAGCGCGCTTCCGTTTGATGAGACTGCAAAATATCCTGTTACTATAGCTGGAGATCCTGATAAAGACCTTAATGCGCTTAAGCTTATCGCCCTGAGTCCGGCGGAGTTCCATAACCTTAAGCATGAATACACAAAGGCTGACGGAAGCAAGCTCATGATTATTGACACCACGGAGTTCAAATACGGCGCATGTACAGGCCGTGTTGTTGAGCACTGGCATTCAGGCTCTATGACAACAAGGGTTCCGGAACTGACACGCGCAGTTCCCGGCGCATATGTTGAGCTTAATGAGATCCTTGCGAAGAAGCTCGACATAAAGAACGGTGACTCTGTGATTGTTGAATCTCCGAGAGGCAAGATAGAGCTTCCAGCAAAGGTGCTTGATGTCCAGAAGGCGACCGGGGGTCCGAGACACGACTATGTGTTTATCCCATGGTTCGATGAGTACAAGCTCATCAACATGATAATGAGGGATGCCTTTGACCCGTTCAGCTTCCAGGCAGACTATAAGATGTTTGCTGTGAAGATTTACAAGGGCAAGACAAAAGGCAGACAGGCGGAGCCTGGAAAGATTGTTGTATAGCAGTTAGCTGTGACATAATAAGGGACACGGCATTGAGCCGTGTCCCTTTATTTTTGTGTAAAAACAGTGATCAAAACAAGGAGGTCTTGGAGTGAGAATAGCGTTAATTTTATTTGTCGCTTTATTGTTTGTTGCCGGGTTTTCTTCTGAGGGCATGTCATATTATATAAGCTGCGGCATAGAGGCAGACGGCAGCGATATGGACAAGTCAAAGAATCCTGACAATGCTAAGAAGTCTGAATGGAAGAAATTATACGATAATGCCTGCACATTATACAGGCAAGGGAAGTTTGCAGAGGCGCTTGTGATTTCTGATAAGGCATTGGATACGGCAAAACAGTTTTTAGGAGAGACTCATCCTGATGTTGCTATTACACTTGGTCAGCAGGCGCGTATTTATATTGGATTAAGGCAATATACAAAGGCGGATAAGATGTTCAGACAGGCGGAAACAGTTTTGATGAAGGCATTTCCTATAAAGGGCTTAGACCCAATGGCGCTGAACCGCGAGAGCATAAAATATCCGGGAGTCACAAACATTCTAATTAACCGCGCAGAGTTTTATATTATGAGGGCAATGTTCAGGGAGGCGGAGCTGTCCCTCAAGAGTGTTGTAAATACGATTGAATCTTACGGCAATCCATATGGACCGGAGATGGCAGAAGCGCTCTATTTATTTGGTGAGATGCACAGGACTATGAAGATGTTTGAAGAGGCCGAGCAATATTATAGAAGCGCTATGAATATCGCAGAGAATACACTTGGAACTACACATATGAATTACATAAAGATATTGATAGGAAAGGCTGCAAATTATCATACATGGGGAAAATATAAGGACAGCAATTTCATTTACAGAAAGGCGCTTACTATTGCGGAAGAGACACTGGGGACTGCGAGCAAGGAGGCAAGACTAATTAGGGAGAATCTGGCGCTTGTGCTTGAAGATCAGGGACTGCATATGGACGCCGTTAAGCTGAGACTGGATGATGAGTAAAAAAGAGAGAGCGGAAGAGCAGAAGAGCGGAAGTGCGGAAGAAAAACGAATAGATAAAATATGGCAGATTTTTTCATCGGTTAAGACGGCGATTGTTCTATTTGTCATTATCTCTGTCTCATCCATTATCGGCACGGTAGTTGTGCAGAATGCGCCTTTAGATCAGGGGATCGAATCCCTCTCTAAATTTACGGGCGATGCCCTTGCCAGAAAGTTATATCCGCTTATTGCAGATATGGGACTGAGTGATATGTATGGTTCATGGTGGTTTGCAAGCCTGCTGTTTCTGTTTGCTCTGAATATTACAATATGCTCTATTGATAGGCTGCCAAAGGTTTGGAAGATTGTTAAAGAGCCGATAAAGCCAATTCCTGTTGAGTTGCTTGCAAAGATGCCCGTAAGGCATGAATTTGGTGTAAAAACAGATATTGCCTCTGTAAAACAGGCGCTTATAAGCGGACTTCGGAAGGCGGGCTTTAAAAAAATCTCCGGCGCTGAGGGCGCCAGCGCTGATAGAAATTATATATGCACTGAAAAAGGCAGATACACAAGGCTTGGCGTTTATGTTGTGCATTTTAGCATAGTCCTTATCCTCGCAGGAGCTATGATTAACACTATTTTTGGGTTTAGCAGTCAAATAAATATAATGGAAGGAGATTCCTCCAGTTCAGTGGTATTGCTGAATGGAAAAGAAAGGGAGTTGAATTTTGCAATCAGATGCGATGATTTTGACACAGAGTATTATCCTAATTCAGGCAGACCCAGAAGCTATAAAAGCTCATTGTCTATTATTAAAAACAGCAAAGAGATTGCGCGGAAAAATATTGATGTTAATGACCCTCTGATATTTGACGGTATAAAGATTTATCAGGCAAGTTACGGTTTTTATTTCAGAAGGGATGCGGATTTTATTTTTAGAATACAGAAGATAAATGACAGAGGACAGAAGGGGACTGTCCCAGATTTACGGACGCCGTCAGGTGTCCCCGTATTTGACGGGGCAGGCTCCGAATCGGGACTTTCTCCGTCATTACAGACATTGAGATTAAAATATGGAGAGACATTCAAAATTCCCGGCACAAATATTACAGGCAAGGTTGTTGATTTCAACCCTTCCTTTGCCATTGATCAAAATACAGGCCAGCCTTATATAAGGGAAAAGCAAATGAGCAATCCTGCGGTTGGTGTTGAGTTTTATGAAAAAGGGGCTTTGAAAGACGCCAAATGGATATTTAAAAGAATCCCTGATACGTGGAAGGTCATGGAAGGTTATACCATAGAATTTGTTGATTTGTGGGGTGTACAATATACAACACTTCTGGTAAATAGAATGCCGGGACTGCCGGTGATTTATACAGGTTTTATAATCTTGAGCATAGGGCTTTATATGGCATTTTTCATGAGCCATCAAAAGATATGGATAAAGTTATCTGAAAAAGATAAGCCTGTAAAGGTTTTGATAGCAGGCAGTGCAAACAAAGGAGGTGAAGGACTTAAAAGAAAAATAGAGAGACTGGCAGAGGATATATAATAAGCAAGAAATTAAGAAAACATTGGAGGAAAGATGAAAAGATTTGCTGTATTGTTTATTGCTGTAATGTTGTTGTTTTCCTGCACGAAGAAGGATGCAGGGCAGGAAAAGAAGGCTGCCGGCGGCGACTATATGGTTAAGATTGGAGATGCGGCATTGAGCAAGGATGATATTGACAGAGAGATAAAGGCAATGCCAGAAGAGGCTCAGCGGATGTTATTTGGGGACAAGGCTGTGTTTGAGAAGTTTCTGCAAGACTATGCTGAAAAAGAGATGTTGTATAAAGATGCGCTGAAAAAGGGCGTTGACAAGGATAAGGATTTCGTTAAAAGGATGGAGTATTCAAAAAAGATAGCGACAATCCAGTTTATGCTTAATAAAGAGCTCTCTAAAAAGGCAGAGGTTACTGATACAGATATTCAAGAGTATTACAATAAGAACAAGGCTGATTTTAAGAAGCCTGCTTCTTATAAATTGAGCCATATTCTCGTTAAGACAGAGGATGCTGCTAAGAAGGCTGCTGAGAGGATTAAAAAGGGGGAAGATTTTGCTAAAGTAGCAAAGGAGATATCTGAGGATAAAGAGTCAGCCAAGTCCGGCGGAGACATCGGTGATTTTGAAAAAGGCAAGCTGCCTCCTGAATTTGACAAAGCAGTGCAAAATATGAAGAAAGGACAGATAAGCGCTCCGATAAAGACACAGTTTGGCTACCATATTATTAAAGTCGCTGATATAAAACCTGAATCTTACATAGATCTAAATAATCTCAAAGAGAACCTGAGGAGTGTCCTTGCCCGGGAAAAACAACAGAAGGTTCTTGAGGAGTATGTAAAGGGTTTGAAGCAGACATATAAGGTGGAGATTAATAAAGCAGAGGTGGATAAATATCTGGCATCAATGACGAAAGACAATAAGACAGACGCTGCAAAGCCTGCTGACGGACAGAAACAGGAAAAAGCAAAGTAATATAGATTAAGTAGATCTGAGAACCAGCGATAAGGATAAATTTCTTTCGTTCAGGAGCTGCGTTTTGACAGTTCTAAATGCTCGTTCTGCTACAGCCGCAAAACTCACCCTTCGGGCTCAAACAGTTGCGGCTATTTAACGCTCACTTCTCAAAGAACTGTTTCCAAAACTCCGCTATTCACTCCAGAAACCCATCCTTATCGCTGGATTTTGGAAATAAGAAACTTAGGGGGACTATGTCCCCTCTTTTTTTGATGCTTTCCCTTCTATCATATTCACCATAAGAGCAATCCTTGACTTTATGTGCGCACCTTAAATATTATGTGTATATGCACATAAAAAGGAGTAGCGAAGATTTATCAAAAGACGATATTTATAAGTTCCAAGCAGAGGTTTGCAAACTATTTGCTAATCCTAATAGGATAAAAATACTAATGGCGCTTCAAGATGGTGAAAAAACATTAAATGAATTAGCCCGGATTTTAAGATCAACTGCTTCAAATATATGTCAACACCTCGATATGATGTCAGCGAGGGGGATGCTGAGAAATAGAAGACAAGGGAATTATGTCTATTACAGCATAGCTAATGACAAAATCGGCAAGGCATGCAGTCTGATGATGGACTCAGTTAAAGAGATATTAATTGCAGACAAAGGTATTAAAATAGGATTGCTTAAATCTCTTAAATTAACCAAAAATGGGGAGATAATTTGAGATGAAGGCAAAGGAAATAAAAATCTTTATTAGGAGGATGGGGAATGTGGAGGATTCTCTCAGAAATAACTAAAAATCTGGTTGTCGCGATACCTGCGATGATGATTGCGGGATTTCTGTTCGGACTGAATTTTGATGTCGCATTCTTGAGAAACCTGATAATCCCTTTTACCTTCCTCATGGTCTATCCCATGATGATAACTCTGAACATAAAGCATCTGAAAGAGGGCATAAATCTCAGACTTCAAGCAGCAACCCAGTTCGTAAACTTTGCAATTATCCCATTTATTGCCTATGGACTTGGGCTTTTATTCTTCCCCGACAAACCCTATATGGCTCTGGGGCTTCTACTCGCATCCCTTTTGCCTACCAGTGGTATGACCATTTCATGGACAGGTTTTGCAAAGGGAAATATCGGCGCTGCAATCAATATGACAGTTATCGGATTGAGCCTCGGTTCCCTGGTTGCACCATTTTATGTCCAGGGGCTGATGGGGGCAAAGGTTGAGGTCAATATCATACAGGTGTTTAAACAGATAGCGATAATTGTATTTCTGCCCATGTTTTTTGGCTATCTGACAAGGGAGGCTCTGATAAAGAGATACGGGCAGAAGGATTTTAAGGATGTATGGGCGCCACGGTTCCCGTCCATCTCCACAATCGGAGTGCTCGGTATAGTATTTATCGCCCTTGCATTGAAGGCAAAGACAATAGCGCAATCTCATGGTGTCCTTGGCTATATACTCATCCCCCTATTACTTCTTTACGGAATCAATTTTGCCTTGAACACCGCTGTTGGTAAGTCCCTCTTCCCAAGGGGTGATGCCATCGCCCTTGTTTACGGCACCGTTATGAGGAATCTCTCTATTGCCCTTGCAGTGGCAATAAACGCCTTTGGTACGGCAGGCTCTGACGCAGCGCTTGTAATAGCTATTGCCTATATCATACAGGTTCAGTCCGCAGCGTGGTATGTGAAACTTACAGACAGGGTATTTGGGATGCAGCCAGATATCGAGGCTGTTCAATAATAGATGACAAATATATTCGATACCCTCACAGAGAAATACGATGCATGGTATGACTCAGAGGATGGAAGGCCTCTCTATGAAAGTGAATTGAGATGTTTAAAATCCATGGTCGAAGATGCTCCTAAACCCATCCTTGAGATTGGCGTCGGCACAGGAAGATTTGCCATGCATTTCCCTGATGTTATAGGAATCGATCCGTCCTTGAATGCGCTCAAAATGGCGGAAAAAAGAGGGGTGAAGACTGTGCATGGTTATGGAGAGGATCTTCCATTTGAGGATGAAACATTCGGCTGCATTCTTATTATCGTGACATTGTGCTTTGTCGAAAATCCCTTAGAGGTCTTAGAAGAGGCCAGAAGGGTTTTGAGAAAGAATGGAAGTATCATAATAGGGCTTGTCCCAAAGGATTCGCCGCGGGGTATATTTTATGAGGAAAAGAAGAAGGCGGGGCATCCATTTTACCAGAGCGCAAGGTTTTACACATTGTCAGATATTGAATCGCTTCTGCAAACAATAGGGCTTAAAATTTCAAGGATCAGGAGCACCCTGCTGCAAAGGCCTGATGAACCATGCAGGATCGAGGAGCCAATTGAAGGATATACTAAAGATGCCGGATTTCTCTGCATAGAGGCAAGGCCTGAATGACAGAAATCCATGCATAATCCAAACATCTTTCAGCTTTTTATATCATTTCTGAAACTTGGCTTAACAGCCTTTGGCGGTCCTGCAATGGTTGCCTATATTAAAGGGTTGTCAGTGAATCGTAACAAATGGCTTGATGAAGATACATTCAAAAATGGCGTTGCTCTCTGCCAGTCCATTCCCGGCGCAACCGCAATGCAGATGGCTGCATATGTAGGCCTGAAGGCAAAAGGGATAACAGGCGCATTGGCATCATACATCGGGTTTGGATTGCCCGCATTTGTTCTAATACTCGTCCTTTCGGCAGCATATGCAGTATCCCATGATATTCCGAAAGTTGTTTCCCTGTTTAATGGACTCAAGGTTATTGTTGTGGCCATAATTGCAAACGCAACCTATTCCTTTGGTGAAAGCACAATAAAAGATTACAGGGATATTCTTCTCGCTGTTGCATCCGCTTTTCTTTTTTGGCTGGGCATGAGCCCATTTGTTGTTATCATCGGCGCAGCATTTGCCGGGATTGTCTTTTTTAGAAGTTCTGGTTTTATTCCGTCTTCTATTTCTCCATGGAAACCTGATGCCATCTTGCTTAAACAAGCCTTCCTGCTCATCTTAATTTCTCTCGCAGGACTTACAGGGCTCTATTTCGCGGATGTAAAGCTCTTTAAGCTTGCTGCCTTAATGCTCAAGATAGACCTCTTTGCCTTCGGCGGGGGTTTTGCATCTCTTCCTTTGATGTTCCATGAGATAGTCAATGTCAGGGGATGGATGGATAATAAAACCTTTTTGGATGGGATAGCGCTTGGACAAGTGACCCCTGGTCCAATTGTCATTACTGCAACTTTTGTGGGCTATTTGTTATATGGACTGACAGGTGCTCTCGCAGCCACCGCTGCTATATTTACGCCATCTTTTTTAATATTGATTGTCGTTACGCCATTCTTTGACAGATTAAGGACATCCCCATATTTTTTGAACGTAACAAAAGGGATACTGACATCCTTCGTAGGCCTCCTCTTCTTTGTAACGGTAAATTTTGCCTCTGCCATTCAATGGGACTCTGTGAGGGTTTTGCTCGGGGTTGCAGCGTTAATATCGTTGCTTAAGAAGGTGGATATACTATATGTCGTATTAATAGGTGCTGTCATTTCCATATCTATGCTGTAAAAAAACAGGGTATAATAGAACATGCCGAGACATAAAAAACCGAGGAAATGCGAGTGCCCTTTTAGTAATATGAGGGAGCGGATATTCAAGCCTGCAGGTGTGCCAACTACTGACTTGGACCGTGTAGTCATTTTTCAGGACGAACTCGAGGCCATGAGGCTTTGCGACCTTCAAGGACTGACACAGGAAGATGCAGGCAAAAAAATGAATATCTCGAGGGGGACAGTGCAGAGACTGCTTTCAAGTGCAAGAAAGAAGGTTGTTTTTGCGATAACGGATGCGAAGGCGATCTTTATAGAGCCTGCGGAAAATATAAGAGATGATAGCTAAAATTAACAGAAAATTAACGGTAGTTTTTATTGTGCATATGCAAACTAATATGATAATATACATTATAATTAAAACTTTGGATAACCTTAAAAAGACCACTAAATCGGAGTATCGAAAATGAACAAGGGCTTTACACGAAGGGACTTTATCAAGGCATCTCTCGCAGTTGGCGGCGCTGCTCTTGTTGGAAGCCCTTTCCATATTATCGGCAGAACAGCTTATGCAGCAAAAGAAGAGTATGAAGGACCTCTTCCAAATATTGATGTGGGAGGCATTATAAGACCTCCGGGCGCGCTTCCAGAAAAAGAGTTCAGGTCTAAGTGCATAAGCTGCGGCGTTTGCGTAAATGTTTGCCATACGATGAAATATGATGCGATTGCAACTGTTGGAATTAAAGATATAAGAAATTTCGGCACTCCTTATGTGAAGGATATGAGGGACTTCCCCTGTGCCCTCTGTATGGAGTGTCCAAAACATTGTCCTACAGGAGCATTGAAAAAACTCGAAATGGAGAAGGTTACGATGGGAATGGCGCTTATTGATTTCGGCCTCTGTTTCGGCTGGAACGGAGATGTCTGCCTCTCATGCAGCAAGGCGTGTCCTATGGGAGCAAAGATATTTGATTTTTACAATGGCGAATGGGGCAATCAGCCGTATATAAATGAGAATTGCGTTGGCTGCGGCCTCTGTGTAAAGTATTGTCCTTTAGGAGGTTCTGCTATAAAGGTCGTTACGGAAAAGCAGTACGGGAATATAAAGCCGTCTTATACGGCTGAATTCAAAAAGCTCCTCGCAATGAGCAATGAAGAACGATACAACATTGTTTATGGACAGAATCTGCCGCAGATCATGATGAGAGGGAGGCTTATTGAGCGTGAATACAGATAAAGACAGAGCAGAAGAGCAGAAGAGCAGAAGTCAGGAGTCAGGAGAAAAAAAGAAAAAGATGCCTCTCTCAAAACTGAGAAGATTTGTATTATTGGGAATAATCATCTTATTCCTCTTGCAATTCTTGAAGATTAAGGTTCTTGTTGGCGGCCTTTCCGGCTCGCTTGCAGTATGGTTTGTAAAGCTGATAGATATATTCGCCTATTTTGAGAGTCTCATAGCATCGAAAGATTTTACTCTTACAGCCTTTTTAGCAGTTCTTCCGATAATAGGAATCTATCTCGTGTTTGGCAGGGCCTTTTGCGGTTGGGTATGCCCCATGGATTTCCTTTTTGAGATTGTGGACGGATTCAAAAACTGGTCAAAGGTAAAGGTCAAGGCATCCCCGAAGATCGGCTACGTGATTGCTGCTGCTTTGTTAATAACATCAGGTCTTATTGGCGTGCCGTTTTTTACAAATTACTTTTCACATCTTACAAACTTTTTCAGATTTATTACAGGCGGCGTTTTTTTTGCGCTTGATCTTCCTTTTGAACCTTCGGTTCTTGCGTATTCAGGCGGTATTATAGTATTGCTTCTTGTAGTTGAATATATATTCCCGAGGACATGGTGCAGGGTCTTATGCCCTGTTGGTAAAACTTACGGACTTTTTAATAAAATAAGCCTTATAAGGCTGAAGTTCAGGGAAGGCGCTTGCGGGGAGTGTAATCTCTGCGACCAGGTCTGTTATATGAATGTGAAAATAGCGCGTCATATAGACCGGTCTTCTTTAAGAGACACAAACTGCATTTACTGCGGCAGGTGCGCTGAGGGTTGTGAGACAAAGGGGAAACTTGTAAAAATAAAGTTAGGGAGGTAGTATGGTTGTAGCAAGCGGTTATGTAGAGGCAAATGAATTAAGCGATGTGGAAATGGTTGTCAATAACCTTAAGGCGATGGATATCGAAGTTAATGATGTAAATGAAGAGAAGGTAGTTTTTGTGATAGAGAGGGAAACTGCTGTTGAGGTAAAGAAAAAACTTGACTCTTTAAGGGATGTGGCTGGTGTTAGAAATGTTTATCTGGCATACTTTAGCCTCGAGGATGTGGATGGCAATGCCGCAAAATTTACTGAGTCTTAACACTATTTAACAATAATTTTACCTGCCGTTGTTTTAGACTTAATCATTATCGGCTGCGCATAGTTGCTCCAAAGTCAATTTTTAACAAGGAAAGATTTTATAATGGATGCTGTTTGGTTTATTGTTAAAACAGACGTGGCTTCCTGCGATAAGGTATTAAATGCCTTTTCTGACATGCAATATATAAGGATTGAAGGCAGAAGAGATAATGAGATTATATTATCCATGGATACAGATGATATACATCTGCTTAACCAGAAGATAGAAGAGATTCAGGCATGAAAGGCGTTGTAGCTGTTTATCCTGTTTTTTCCCGCGATTCAGTCTCTGTTTAACCCGCGGCTATTCCTTAAATTTATAACCAACTCCGGAGACTGTAATGATATATTCCGGCTCTGAAGGGTTTTTCTCTATCTTTTGCCTCAAATGTTGTATGTGTACATCGATGACTCTGCTCCATGCATATATTTTGGTTTCTTTCCAGAGATGATTCCTTATTTCTTCCCTGCTTAAGACAGACCCCTTGTTGGAAACCAAAAGACAGAGGATATCATATTCCTTCGGCGTTAGAATTATCTCTTTGCCTTTTACTGTAACCACTCTTTTCTTGTAATCAATGCTTATATTCCCAATGCTTACACGCTCCTGGGTGATAGGCTTTGCCCTGCGCAGGCAGGCCTTGATTCTCGCTATAAGTTCGAGTGTCTCAAAGGGCTTAACTACATAATCGTCTGCGCCGCTTTCGAGGCCGATGACCTTGTCAGAGATTTTGTCTTTTGCGGTAAGCATTATTATTGGTAAAGCAGGGTATCGTTTCCTTATTTTACGGCATATTTCGACGCCGTCGCCGTCTGGCAACATAAGATCAAGAAGGATTATATCCGGTGTTTGTCTGGAGAGCAAGTTCTGTCCCTCTGTCCATGAGTTTGCTGTAATTACATGGAATTTATGCAGTTCGAGGTTAGCCTTCAGCACCTTGAGGATATCAGGGTCATCGTCTATTGCAAGGATTGTATCAATCTTGTTTTCAGCTAACATGTTCCTATCCTTTCTGCTATCTCAAGTAATTTATGTTGTTGCCTCGCCTGCTCCAAGTAAGTCTCAGGGGTCATATCTGTGCATTTTATATTTGGCAGCTTGAAGTAGAAACAATTCCCGTTTTGCCCGTCACTCTTAACGCCTACGATGCCTTTGTGAGCGTCTATAATGCTTTTACATATGGCAAGTCCCAGCCCTGCGCCTTCTTTATTGCCGATTCTATAGAACTTTTCAAATATTCTTTCCTGCTGATGAGCATTGATGCCATGGCCTTCATCCCATATTTCGACTACCACATGGCTTCTTTCGCAGTATGCAAATATAAGCACCTCAGTCTTTTCTGGACTAAATTTTATGGCATTGGATAGCAGATTGACAATAACCTGTCTTATTCTGTCCTCATCTGCGCATATATACAGACAATCTGGGATGTGTGTTTTTATTGATATGCTTTTCTCATCCGCATTGACTTTGCAGGAAGTCATTATTTCAGCTATAATATATGAAAGGTTGACGCTTGCAAAATGGAGTTCAGATACCCCCATCTCCATCCTTTCAATGTCGAGCATATCATTGACCATTCGTATCAGCCTCTCAGAATTTTTCTTTATCAGGCCAAAGAAAACGTAAAGGTCACTTAGGGAGGCATCATCAGGATTCTGGTTGAGGGACGATGACAATTTTGTTGATATATAATCCATTGCCCCTTTTATTGATGTAAGAGGAGTTCTCAATTCATGGGATGCCCTCGCTATAAAGTCGGACTTTTTGAGGTTTGCGTCTCTCAGCAGCCGGTTTGCTTCCAGAAGTTTTGTATTGGTTGTCTCTAAATTCTCTGTTGCTTCATGAATTTTGTCATTAAGGTAATCGTGATAATTGGTCAGCTTATGTGCCATTTCAGAAAATGCGCAGCATATCTTTTCAAACTCATCTCCTGTTTTTAGTCTGTTTGACGGGGAGTAGTTGCCGTCAGAAAATTCCTTGATTGATGTCTTAAGTCTTCTCATAGGCGTGAGGACGAGCTTGTTTACTGTAAAAAACATGGCAACAATAAGGGCGAACACCGTTAAGATGCCGGCTATTAACATGGTGTGCGTATTGGTTGAAATCTTGGCAAAGGTTTTATCGAGCGGAATTGTAATGCTTATGGCCCCTCGTACATCTCCTGCCTGATAACCCTGATATGCGTGGCATTTCAGACATGCATCTTCTACATAGAGAGGTGAAATATATCTGAGGTATTTTGATTTATCAATTGTCTCGATGGAAATAAGCTCTTTTACATTATTTTTTTCAAATTGCAGAAGCGCTTTTTTTTCAAACTCGTCAGGTGCGTTCTCCGGGTTTGTCAGTTTGAGACTCGTAATGTGAAACCAGTAAAGCTCCCGGTCCTTTGCATATTTTGAGAGCGCCTTTGTTACCATTGCAGGCGTTTCAAGCACAAACCGCCTGCCTTTTACATCAATTACTTCCGATTCCTTCCCCATTTTTGAAAGATAAGGGTTGGGTTTCATCCATGGAAGTCTTTGAACAAACACGCCTCCGTGGTCTGCTATCCATTCCCTTGTTATTACAATCTGTTTGAATATCGCACGTGCCTCGTTTTCTACCTGCATCATAATAAGACGTTCCTGTCTCTTTGCAATGAAATAGAATGAAAGGCCGAGCGCAACTATGAGGGTTAGGCTGCAGGCAATAATAAATTTGGCGCTGAGGTTTAATCTAAAGTCCCTGAATTTTTGAGGCATACCAATCATTATGCTATAATATTATGGCATTTGTAAAAAAATTGTAAAGAGGAACTTTTTTAACAACAGAAAAAACACAAAATGTTGAATACATTTTTTAATTGGCTTGTTGAGACTATTTGGAGCATGGGATACGGCGGGATTGTATTTTTAATGTTCATTGAGAGTACTTTCATCCCGCTTCCTTCAGAGATCGTAATTCCTCCTGCAGGATATCTCATCTCGCAGAAACAGATGAGCTGGTTCGGTGTGATAGCATCCGGGACAGCAGGAAGCCTTCTCGGAGCCCTCTTTAATTATGTTATTGCCCTTTACCTTGGCAGGCCGTTTATTATCAAATACGGAAAATACTTTGGGGTCTCAAAAAGTCATTTTGAAAAGGGAGAGCGTTTTTTCCAGGCGCATGGCAGCATAAGCACTTTTGTTGGAAGGCTTATACTCGGTATCAGGCATTACATCTCGTTCCCGGCAGGGGTTGCCAGAATGGATATCAAAAAGTTCTGTTTCTATACTTCTTTTGGCGCAGCCATATGGGTATGGGTGCTCGCGTATGTCGGATATTTTATAGGCAATAACAAGGAAAAGGTGTTGGCTGTAAGCAAGGAGTGGAGCCTTTATGCCGTTTTGGCATGCGTCTTACTCATCTGCGGGTATATAATATGGCACAGAAAAGATTCCAAAAAAACTGCAAATATTCCCGGGAAATAAAGTAATTTATTATGGATATATGTGCTGTTTGTGAACAGCCGCTTGATAAGTGTGTATGCTGTCCTGAATGAGGGCATGTATGCCCCCTGGACAAGGGGGAGCCATATTGCCCTGTATGCAAACCCGATCCGGAAGAAGTGATTAAGGCGACTGTTGAGAGCTTGACAAACATTTAAAAGGCGGAGGATTATGGAACAGCAAAAAATAGAACTGACTGAGCGGTTTAGAAAATTTCTGGTAAGTTTGGACATTATCTTCCATGTAGTAGCTGCTTTATTGCTGCTTATTGCATGCGGTTTTATACTTTATTACGGGATGCTTAATATTCTGCACCCATCGAGGGATTCCATACTGCATCTTGTTAACGATGTGCTCCTTTCGCTGATAATCCTCGAACTTCTATGGACCATCATCAGGTTTCTGAAAAAACAGAAGTTCATACTTGGACCATTCCTTGCCATCGGCATGATAGCGGCTGTCAGGAGGATATTATTGATAGAGGCACAGACATCTTTTATGGAACATGTGCCTGTGGAAAAACTATACGAGATGGGGTTGAGCGCAGTCGTTATTATAATTCTTATGGCTGCTTACTACCTTTCTGTAAAGGCACAGAAACTTGAACAATAATTTTGGAGGTTAAAAATGGCTGATGAACATTCATTTGATGTTGTATGCGAAGTCGATATGCAGGAGGTATTGAATGCAGTTGATCAGGCAATGAAGGAGATAGGACAGCGCTTTGATTTCAAGGGAAGCAAGAGCAATATCGAGCTTGACAAGGGCAAGGGAACTATTACCCTCCTCTCAGACGATGAGCTTAAGCTTAAGAGCGTGATAGACATATTGCAGTCAAAGCTTGTAAAGCGGGGCGTATCTCTGAAGGCATTGAGCTACGGTAAAATAGAGCAGGCTGCTGGAAATACCGTCAGGCAGCTTGTTACGCTCCAGCAGGGTATTCCGCAGGAAAAGGCAAAAGAAATAGTGAAACTTATAAAGGACATGAAGCTTAAAGTGAATGCAGAGATTCAGAAGGATCAGGTGAGGGTGAAGGCCAAAAAAATAGACGACCTTCAGGTTATTATCGCAAAGCTAAAGGAGAAGGACTTCGGCATAGCCCTGCAGTTTGCGAATTATAGATGACTTTAAAGCAAACCCTCGACAGGCTTTATAATACATATAATTTTAAAGAGCGTATTCTTCACGATCCCATAGAATTCCCACACGAGTATAAGAGGCCGGAAGACATTGAGGTCTCAGGTTTTATTGCATCATGTTTCGCATACGGCAGAGTTGACTTATTCAAACCTGTAGTCAGAAAAGTCCTTTCCATAATGGGCAAAAGCCCGCATGATTTTCTTTTAGGCTTTAATTTAAAGAAGCGAAGGCATTTATTTTCAGGCATCAAATACAGGTTTAATGAAAATGAAGATATTCTCTGCCTTTTCTATCTCTTGAGTAAAACACTCAAGCGGCATGGAAGCATGGAGGTCTTGTTTAAGAAAGGCTATAAAGACGCCGATGCGAACATCGGGGAAGGGTTGGGCGGCTTGATTCATGGATTGCTTGCTGTTGACACATCTCCTGTATATGGCGAAAATATAAGGCCTGTCGGTTTTCTACAGTTCTTTCCTTTGCCTGAAAAGGGGAGCGCTTGCAAGAGGATGAATCTATTCCTAAGATGGATGATAAGGGACAGGGACATTGACTTCGGTATTTGGGAAGGAATTCCCAAGAGTAAGCTCATAATCCCTCTTGATACTCACATAGCCCGCATATCTAAATGCCTCGGTTTTACAAGGCGATCATCTCAGGATTGGAAAATGGCTGTAGAGATAACAGAGTCGCTGAAAAAATTTGATTCAGAAGACCCGCTTAAATATGACTTTGCATTGTGCCATCAGGGAATATCGAGGGTTTGTTCAAAAATGAACTGCAAGGAGTGCAGTTTGTTTAACTTTTCTTAAATTCCCGGCCTTTCCATATCATATATATAGCAGGATAAATAATCAGTTCAAGGATTGTGGATGTGATGACTCCTCCTACCATTGGCGCTGCAATTCTTTTCATTACATCAGAGCCTGTGCCGTGGCTGAACATTATCGGGATAAGCCCTGCGAGTATAACGCTTACGGTCATTATCTTCGGTCTGATTCTTTTTACTGCGCCGTGCATAACAGCGTCCTTGAGGTCAGCGATGCTGTTAAGTTTCCCTTCTTTTTTCCACTGGCTGTATGCGAGGTCAAGATAGAGGAGCATTATCACCCCTGTCTCTGCATCGAGGCCAGCGAGGGCTATTATCCCAACCCAGACTGCTATGCTCATGTTATAGTTAAGGAGATAGAGCAGCCAGAATGAGCCAACGAGCGAGAACGGAACTGCCAGCAAGACTATCATTGTTTTTATGGTGGATTTCGTATTCAGATATATAAGAACAAAGATAATGAGCGCGGTGAGGGGAATGACTATCTTCAGGCGCTCTTGAGTTTTAACGAGATATTCGTATTCACCGCTCCATTCGAGCCTGTAACCATCAGGAATTTTTATAGAGGCAATTTTCTTCTTAGCTTCCTCGACATATCCGCCCACATCCCTTCCTGAAAAATCCACATACACATAGGCTGTGAGGAGGCCTTCCTCGCTCTTTATCATGGTAGGACCCTGCATGATCTTTATATCCACCAGTTGACCGAGCGGAACCTGCTGTAATTGCGGATTGCGGATTGCGGATTGCGGAAGAGGCATTGAAGGTTGTGATATAAATTCCGCATTCCGCATTCCGAAATCCGCGTTTATCACAGGCACGAGTATTCTCTTGAGTTTTTCTATATCACTTCTAAGCTCACGCGCATATCTGACATTAACCGGATAACGCTCACGGCCTTCCACGGTTACAGTCAGGTTCATTCCTCCCACTGCTGATTGTATTATCTCCTGAACATCATCCACATTAAGGCCGTAACGCGCTGCTTCTGCCCGGTTTATATTGAAATCGAGGAAATACCCTGTAGTTACACGCTCTGCGTATACACTACGCGTGCCTCTGACATCTCTTAGGTGATGCTCTATCTCTTTGCCTATCCGCTCTATTTCTTCAAGTCTCTGTCCCATTACCTTGATGCCTACAGGTGTTCGTATGCCTGTGGAGAGCATGTCAATGCGTGCCTTAATAGGCATCGTGAATGAATTTGCGACTCCCGGAATAGTGAGGGCGTCATTCATTTCATCTTTAAGTGTTTCGACTGTCATGCCCGGACGCCATTCTGATTCGGGCTTGAGGTTTATCACTGTCTCGAACATCTCCAGCGGGGCAGGGTCTGTGGCTGTCTCTGCCCTTCCTGCCTTCCCGAAGACCTGCGAGACCTCAGGTATCTTTTTAATGATCTTATCCTGAATCTGGAGGAGCTTTGATACCTCTGATATTGATGCGGCAGGCGCTGTAACAGGCATATAAAAAAGAGTTCCTTCGTAAAGAGGCGGCATGAATTCAGTGCCAAGCTTTGTAAAAGGATAGACGGTTACAGCCATGATAATAAGTGCAATAAAAATAACGATTTTTTTGAATCTGAGGGTGAGTTTTGCAATAGGCTCGTAAATCTTGTGAAGTATTATGCTTATGGGATGTTTTTCCTCAGGCTTTATTTTCCCTCTGATAAAGAGCGTCATGAGCATTGGAGTGAGTGTAATAGCAAGGAATGATGCAAACAACATGGCGAATGTCTTTGTGTATGCGAGAGGCTTGAATAGCCTTCCAGCCTGAGCCTGAAGCGTGAAGACCGGAAGAAAGCCGACCGTTATAACGAGTAGGGAGAAGAACAGGGAAGGGCCTACCTCTTTTGCGGCCTCGATTATCACATCTATTCTATTGCCCTGTCTGCCGTGCGCCTCCCAGTCTTCAAGCTTTTTATGAGCATTTTCGACCATGATTATCGAGGCATCCACCATCGCTCCGATTGCGATGGCTATGCCGCTCAGGCTCATAATATTAGAGGTTACGCCTAAATAATACATACATACGAATGAGATTATGATAGCTATCGGAAGCGTGAGTATCACAACGAGTGCGCTCGGAAGATGGAATAGAAACACGATGCAGACTGCGCTTACTGCAACAGAAAGCTTTATTATCTCATCCTTCAGCGTGGCTATAGAGCGGTGTATGAGGTCTGTCCTGTCGTAAGTTATGACGAGCTTTACTCCTTTTGGGAGAGAAGGTTCTATATCATGGCTTATTTTTTCTTTGACGTGTTCAATGACATTGAGCACATTCTCCCCGAATCTTACAACTACTATGCCCCCTGCAACTTCGCCTTTGCCGTCAAGCTCTGCGAGTCCCCTCCTGATTTCGGGCCCTAACTGTATCCCTGCTATATCCTTTAGTAATATTGGAGTCCCTGCATTATTTGTCCCAACAGCAATATTTTTCAGGTCATCGAGGGTTTTTATGTATCCCCTTCCACGAACCATATACTCAACGCCTGAGAACTCCAGCACTCTGCCTTCCACATCCTTATTGCTTTTCTTTATGGAGTCGAGCACCATTGTAAGGGGAATGTTGTATGCGAGGAGCTTGTTGGGATCAATCGTTATCTGATACTGCTTGACGAATCCTCCGATGCTCGCAACCTGCGAAACTCCGGGAACGCTTTCGAGCGCAAGCTTTACGTTGTAGTCCTGGATTGAGCGGAGCTGGGAGAGGTCATGTCTTCCGGTTTCATCAATAAGCGCATACGAGAAACCCCATCCAACGCTTGTGGCATCAGGCCCCAGTACAGGGTTCACATTCGCCGGTATTTTGTTCTTGACCGCCTGTAAATATTCCAGAACTCTGCTTCGCGCCCAGTAGATATTGGTTCCTTCTTCAAAGATTACATAGATAAAAGAACTGCCGAGAAATGAATATCCTCTTACAACCTGCACTTTTGGGGCTGCGAGAAGCGTTGATGTTATCGGATAAGTTATCTGGTCTTCTATAAGGTCAGGGCTCCTGCCTTCCCATTCGGTGTAAATGATGACCTGCGTGTCGCTAAGATCCGGGATCGCATCGAGTGGAGTCTTTTTCAATGCCCAGTATCCCCACGCAGCGAGCGCAAAGACGAGTAGAAAGATGATAAACTTGTTGCGGGCGCTGTATTCGATGATTTTTGCTATCATGTTTTAATGTTTATGCCCGCCTGCTGGAGCGATCCCTTTCAATTTTGCCTCTGAATCTATGAGGAATGTGGCTGATGAGGCTATCTTTTCACCGGCTTTTAAGCCCCTTATAACCTCTACAAGTCCATCCGCCCTGATGCCTATGGTTATTTCCCTCGGCTCGAAATAGCCATCTCCCTTGTCAACATACACTATCTGTCTCATGCCTGTGTCAATCACAGCATCTTCGGGTATGATAAGGCGTTTTGATATATCGCTTTTTATAACCACATTAGTATACATCTGGGGCTTGAGCTTGCCATCAGGATTAGGTATGGAAAATCGTATTTTGGCTGTCTTTGTTTCTGCTGACAGGGATGGATACACATACTCAATAGTAGCTTTGAATTCCTTTTCTGGTATATAGCTCAGAGCAATGGTTGCTGTCTGCCCGATGCTTATAAGAGGCATTTCATATTCATAAACATCTGCGATGACCCAGACGATTGACAGGTCTGCAATATCAAATAGCCTTTCCCCTATCATTATGCGCATTCCCTGAAGCGCTGTTTTCTGCACAACATATCCGCTTACAGGACTAAAAATAGTGAGTGTCCTTACAGGTTTGGCTGTCTCTTCTATCTTTTTAATCTGTTCTTCTGTTATATCCCAGAGCCTTAGTCTTTGTTTGGCTGCCTCTATTATTGCCTCGGCATCCTTCGACAGCATACTTGTAATTGTATCCTCTTTTCCTGATTTCTGACGCCATTTCAAAAGATTTATGAATTCCTGCTGGGTTGCTATAAGCTCAGGGCTATATATTTCTACGAGCGGCTCTCCTTTTTTTATATAACGACCTATGTAATCAATATGGAGCTTTTCAATCCAGCCTTCAATTTTTGTGTTTACTGTCGAGAGCCTTCTTTCGTCATACTCAATGCGGCCCGCAGCCCGTATCATTTTCTGAAGGGGCATCATTGATACGATAGTAGTCTTGACGCCTATCAACTGCTGTTTATCAGAAGGTATCTCTACCAAAGGAGTCTCCACTGGAGCTTGTTGCGATGATGCAGGTTGGGATGTAACGCTATCGCTTGCATGTCCTGTATGTTCAGATGTAGGCTGTGGTTTCTGAGATGAGGTCTTTTGTGTTAAATTTTGAAATAAATCTCTGCCTGTTTTTGAAAGGCTGAACAACAAAATCCCTGCCAGTAATGCTGATGTGATTATTATGTTTTTTCTTTTCATTTTTGCTCCTGCTTAATTCCTGTTATCGCTTCAAGTCTCGCTATCGCTTTTTCCCTCTCTATAAACTGCTGCCAGTATAAAATCTCGTAATCAATCAATGATTTCAACCGAGTTATGACTGTTATGGCATCAATCTTTCCTGTTATATACACTGCAATGGCTGCCTCAAAATCCTGGTAGGTTTTGGGGATTAAAGCGGTTTTATATAAATCCATAAGCCTTTCTGACGCCTTAGCCATAGAGTAGTTGTCCCTTATGGACGAAGAGATCATTTGTTTTACTGCTTCGAGTTCATGCTTTGCCTCTGAAAGGGCTGAGTTTGCCTCATTTACCGCCTGCCGTTGCTTTGTCTTATAAAAAAGAGGGATATTTACGGAGGCTGACAGGCTCCACATGTCAGGGTAATCCGCATTCCTTGCGAAATAGGTCGCATTCACTGTAAAGTCAGGATAGTATTCCTTTTTCGCCATCTCAATTCTCGTTTCTGCTGATGTGACCATCTTTTCTCTGGATATTATTTCAGAGGAATTGTTGTAGGCTATTTTAATCAGTTCATGCATGCCTCTGTTAAATGTTGTCAGGATAGGCTCTGCAGGTCTGCCCAGCGGGGAATTAACCTCTCTGCCAATAGTTGTATTGAGCATAGCTTCAATGGACTGAATCTTTTGTTTTAGCATCTCCTCCTTCTCGAGAAGCATATATTTTTCTGTTTGGGACATCAGGACTTCCTGCTCTGAACCCATCCCTGTTGAGTATCTTGCAATGGCAGCATCCTCAATCCTTAAAAAGAGATTTGCTCTGTTTTTTATGAGGGCAATATTTTTGTAAGCAAAGAAAAGTTCATAATAAAGTTCTTTTACCCGTGAAATTATTTTCAGTTTTGTAGTATTAGCCATTGCCTTTGTAACTTCTGCATCCCTCGCTGCAATCTCTCCCTTTAAAGACAGTTTGCCGGGAAAAGGAAACATCTGTGACGCAGAAAACATCCACATGGAGTCAGGAGATTTGCTGAAGCTGTAAAGCTGTCTGAACCCTTCGTTCTGATAGCCGAGCATGAGCATTGGATCTGGAAGGCTTTCTGCCTGAGGGATTTTGAACCCTGCTGTTGCAGATTTTGTCTCGGAAACGAGTATCTCGTGATTATTTTTCAGCGCCTCGTCAATCAGCTCTTGGAGGGTGAGTTCATCGGCAAATACAATATTCAAGGATAAGAAGACAGAACACAGAAGACAGAACACAGACTTTTTAATATGTCTTGTCTGTGCTCTGTGCTCTGGCATCTTTGCTCTGTCTTTACCTTGCATCCACATTGAATTTCATTGTTGTTGTCTTGCCGCCGCGTGTTATTTTTATGGCAATATTCCATGGCCCCGACATCGAGAGATTCATTATTGCCTTGTACTCATTTCCCTTTAATGTTGCGTCGGTTTTGTAGTTCATAGCAGGCATGCCGGGCATTGCAGGCATGGAGTAATCAACAACAACTTTTGCATCTGTGATATATTTGCCGGCTGCATCTTTTATCTCTATCTCTATATTGTTATTGCCGACAACAGGCGGATTTTTATCAATCTTCACCTCTACATCATACTCCCCTGCCTTTTTCTTCACCTCATATTCTTTTGCATATGCTGAACCTGCGCACAAGACAAGCATAAAAATAAGTAACACAAACCTTTTCATTTCTGTTCCTCCTTTGTTTGTTTAACTTGTAATTCCCTGTAGCTTGCTACAGGGAATTACAAGTTAAATTCTGTTTCCACTATATCCTTTATCTTTTTTACAGGATAGCCTTTTTTGTATAGTTCGAAAGCCCGAAGGGCTTCCTCTATGCAGATGCCTCAGCCGGCAGCATGGTTGTCAACATAGCAGCTTAAAAGGCTTTTATGCCTGAACACCGGTGACTCTTTGCACATACAGTAGCAATATATGCTGTCCAAAACCCATGGGATCTCCTTTGCTGCATGATATGACTCCTTTATCTGCGGCGCGCTGAATAGATTCGGATCAAGCGTTATTCTCCTTTCACTTTTTCTCAGCGATTCGTCTCTTTGCCCCTTTTCCGCTGCATTTGCAAATGCAGCATATAAAAAGAGAGCTATGAAAACTATTATGATTTTGCTTGCGTGTCTCTTCATAAAAATTACTTTTTTACCCCCTTTTAGTATATTGACCTGAGTTTGCCTGTTTTGCAGTCGAGCAGGATTCTGTCTTTAATCTCATTGTTCCTATAAACCTCTGCTTCTATGAATCTTCCGTTCTGTCTTTTAAGTATTATTACGCTGAATCCTTTTTTTGAATAATACGATTCAAGGGCATTGGCTATCTCCTTGCTCGTTGGCTGTTTTTTGCAATAGCCATATTCGCCGCATAACGGGCATGTGTCTCCATAAGGCGTTATATTCTCAGCGCCGGTGTTTGAAACAAGAATACCAAATAAAAGGGCAGCAATCAATTTAATCATAAAAATAAAATATCATTAGATGATGAAGGAATTATGAATTTGAGAGAGCTAAGAAACTGGGAAATAGATTCTGAAGCTCGTTCCTGTGCCGGGTTTGCTTTTTACTTCTATCTTTCCGCCCATGACATTAACAAGCTCCTTTACTATTGAGAGTCCGATACCCAAACCGCCTTCTTTTGACTTGTCAAGCCGGTAAAAACGATTAAAAATATTTGATATTTCGTTTTCAGTGATTCCTTTGCCTGTATCTTTTATTTCAATAAAATATTCTTTGCCATGAAGCCCATAGTCAATATGCACCCCGCCTTTTTCTGTAAATTTCAGAGAATTGGAAATTGTATTCTTGATTATCCGTTCTAATTTTTCTATATCTGTGGTGACGAAGATATCATTTCCTGCATTTATCTTTATATCCAGTCCCTTTTCTATGAATGCGGGTTTTATCTCGTTCACCAATCCCAATATGAACTCCCTCAGATTAATCTCCGTCATTTCTCCCTTTGTAAGGAAACTCGCTTCTGCCATTGTAATATCTTCTATTCCTTTAACCAGCTTTATCATGGCGTCGATCTCATTTTTTATAGTTTCAATGCCTTTTGTCTTGTCTTCAATTACTCCATCTTCAACTGCCTCTGCATGTGCCTTCATGATGGTCAGGGGAGTCCTCAATTCGTGGGCAATGTTGGACATAAGGTGTTCTCTCAACTTCTCTTCTTTATGCAGGGCATCTGCCATCATGTTAAAACTCTCTGACAACCTTCCCACCTCGTCATGACTTTTAACAGGTATCCTTATGCTGAAGTCCCCTTCAGCAATTTTTTTCGCTGCCTTTCTCATGGTAATTATAGGTTTTGAAAGGAACTGACTGAAAAGAAGGGCGATTATGATCGAACCTGCTCCTGCAATCAA
Organism: Thermodesulfovibrionales bacterium; assembly: GCA_030017995.1. Taxonomy (GTDB): domain Bacteria; phylum Nitrospirota; class Thermodesulfovibrionia; order Thermodesulfovibrionales; family Dissulfurispiraceae; genus JASEGS01. The sequence goes on along the minus strand of JASEGS010000003.1, from coordinate 48,469 downwards.
AAATGATACAATAAAAAATTTTTTTATTCTTTTTTTGAATATTGCTTCTTTTTCCATTATTTGTTTTTTCTGGAATGGATGAGATAGAAGTGTTCCTATTCTTTTGCCCTTTATGAAAAGGGGATATTCATCATAATATGTATTGCCTGTCTCATGAATATGAAGCATGTCTTCCATCCGATGTTTCATTGGACCTGATAGAGAGTTCAAAACCTCTTTTGAGGTAATGACCTCCCTGCCTTTTTCATCAAGGACAGAGGCATTTATGCCCAGCATTATTGCCCAGTGAATAGATTCAGATAATGCTTTTTTATCCCATCTGCCATTGGAATAGCTGCCCTCGACTGACGCAAGTATCCAGTAAAGCTGATCTTCTTTCACACCGCTCACATAGTTGTCGAAATCTTTTATTATCAGCCATTCAAAGATAAAATTAGAAAGAAGCGCTGCAAGGATCACAATTATAAACGCAAGAAATATTTTGGTCTTCATTTATCTACAATGCCTATGAATTTGTAGCCTGTGCCGTATACCGTTTTTATAAACATAGGTTTTTGGGGGTTATCCTCTATTTTGCGTCTTATGTTTTTTATGTGCGCATCGATAACCCTGTCATAGCCTTCAAAGTCATATCCCTGAACTGCGTTGATAAGCTGCAATCTTGAAAAGACAACTCCCGGTTTTTCTGCAAGGCATAAGAGGATCTTAAATTCTGTAGATGTCAGGGGCAGGATTTTATTGGATTTTCTAACCTCCATAGAGAGAACTTCGATCTTTAGTATGCCGCCATTAAATGATAAGGTCTTTCTTTCGCTTCTCTTCGTTCGTCTGATATGTGCTTTAACTCTCGCCACAAGCTCTTTTGGACTGAATGGTTTTATCACATAGTCATCAGCGCCAATTCCAAGTCCCCGCACTCTTTCATCCTCTGAACTCTTTGCTGTCAGCATTATTATCGGCACATCAGAGAACTCTTTTATGGCGCTGCATATGGTTTCGCCATCGATATCCGGAAGCATAAGGTCAAGGATTATAATGTCAAAACCATTTTTAAGCAACTGCATGGCATTTGTGCCTGTACCTGCAATGGTGACATCAAAGCCATCCCTGTCAAGATAGGTTTTAACGATATCGGCTATCTTCTTCTCATCCTCAATTACAAGAATCCTCTCCGGCATATGTGCGAATTATATCACTTTTTTGTCTTCTCCATGTCTTCTATTCCAATAAAAGGCACTGCTCCGCCGACAACCTTTGGCATGTGTCCATCCCATTTTTCAATTGCCTTGAGCCTTGTCTCTATCTCTCTCAGTTTCACGAGGTCTGGAGTTATGTTCTGTTTCTGTAAAGCCAGCGCTTTCGCTTCTGCTTCTGCCTGTGCTATCTTTTGCTGCGCCTCTATTTTTATCCTCTCAAGGTCTCTCGAGGACATCCTTGCTCACCGCTCCAAAATTTAAAACCACGCCCCTGTGCCCTGCTTTGACGATAACAAAGGGATTTAAGACAAACACTATTAAAAGTAAAACTAAAAAGCTTGCAAGAACAACAGCCGCACGTTTTGATGGTGTCTTAAATCTTTCTTGGCTAAATTCATCTAAACTTTTCATGCCAGACCTCCTGATGTGATATAAGTAAAATATTACCTGAACCGAGCGATTTTGTATATATAGAAGCGTGCAGGATAGGACATAGTATTTGAGCGGTTTCTTTCGGTGATAAGCGAGGACAGGATGTTTGAGCAGGCGAAAGCCTCGGAGGAAGGCTTGGATGCCTTCCGAGAATGAGCGGAAATACTATGTCCTATCCTGCACAGGCAAATTTTATAAATTATACGGGTTAAAGCAAAGAAGGTTTTGATTCGATGGATTGAATCCTTACGGATGGGCGAGGGTGTCTATAAGCGGCATGAGGGTGGTTAATTCTTCATATGTGATGGAGGAGTGCCAATTCCCTGTCAGTTTCGCTATGAGTATGATGCCGAAAAATACTGCAATTGCTGAAAGAATAAACATCTGGGGTTTAAGGACTATCCTGCCGGAGACGGCTGCATCCAGTGCGCCCTTTGAAGGGCAATAACTTACGCATGTTAAACAGCCCGTGCATTCAGGAGAATGGATTGTTTTTTTTGTGTCAACAGGCAGCAGGGAAGGGCAGTTTTTTGCGCAGAGGCCGCACTGAATACAGCGTGCTTCACTCCTTTTTATCTTTACCGGACTTAAGAAACTTAATAATCCGAGCAAACCGCCATACGGACATAAATACCTGCACCAGAAGTTTTTATATAGAAGCGACAATCCAAGCAATATGCTCAGGGTTATCTTTGTTGTATTAGTCATCTCTGTAAAGAACTTCAGGAGTTTTATATCTGCAACTTTCCAGTAGGGTGTATCGAGGAACTCTTGAATTTGCAACTGCGGCATCTTTATTAGAATGACATAAAGGAAGAACCCCATAAGAATATATTTAAGAGACCTTAATGGATAGTCTATATATTTGTGTATAACAAAATTTCTGCCGAATATCTTTTCGCCTGTCTTCCATGCAAGCTCTGAAATCGCTCCTACAGGACATATCCAACTGCAAAATGATTTTTTCAGTAGAATCGCCGATACTATTGCGCTGATGAATATTATCAGCGCAGCAGGATGCAGGGGATCGAATATGCCTTCCGCAATCCAGAGTTTCAATGACATCAGGGCGCCTATCGGCATGAATCCTTCTATTGACGGCGGACGGCTTACAGATGGTATCAGTCCTTGTTCCAGCGCCTCTGTAAAAAAGTAGAACTTAGATCCTGCGTAGCAAACCATGAGGAATATCGTCCACTGGACTGCATATCGTATTTTTCTTATATATGGGCGCTCAATTTTTTCCATGGTTTATCTTATTATGAAATAAATAATGAAATATATGATACATGTCATCCTGGCATCAGGCGATGAATACGCTCAACACAGGCGCAAAGGAGACTGCGGCAGGAATAAGTCAGACAAAAATGGGATTGGACAAACTGAAAGAGATAGCAAGGGGTTTGAAGGAAATGGTGTGAGAATAAAATGTCAGCCGATAAACAAAGGCAAGACATAAAACTATTGTTTGCTTTTTCTCGTCTTTTCCGTATACTGCATTGCTGCCTTGCTGATCTCCTGAATACTTCCTTCCGGCAGCATGGTCTTACGCCATTTCGTATAATCGAATTTCTCCCGTGCCATTAAAGCGATGTATCTTTCCGCCTCGACGGTTCCCATAGCCTTAATAAGGGCTTTTGTTCCCTCAACTTTTATTTCCGTATCGGTTTTCATTTCTCCTCCAATATTCTTATAAGCTCGATTGGGCTGATTACTTTAATTTTAGCAAATCCGCTAAGTTTTTTGAGTATCGCATCATCAGTTGTAAGAAAATAAGCACATCCGGTTTCTATGGCACAGGCCACATGCAAAGCATCAAAGGCTTTAAGTCCGACTTTCTGAATTGTTGCTGCGTTTTTAAGAATGCTACCTGTCTCGCCTGTATCAATAGTTACAAAAGCCTTTAGATCGTTAATTGCGCTCTGCTTCTCATCAAACGGGTTAAAGCTGTTCTCGTAGTCAATTATATAAGACCATGCCAGTTCAACCTCATGGGCTGCTATTTTCTCCTGTATAAATAGCACTGCCTCGGCTTCAAGTCGTATGCGTATTTTTGACTGGTCATCGAACGGACGATTTAAACAACAGTTATCCATATAAATACGCATGCCTGTTTTCCCTCACTGGGCAAGTATTCGGCATTAATAGCTAAGAGTTTGGGGCAGACGGACAGTTTTGTTGATACCATCCATCTTCAGGCGCCGTTGCATGATGTGGGCAAGGTGCATGTGCATTCCGACATCCTTAGAAAACCGGGCAAGCTTACTGATGAAGAGTGGGAAATAATGAAGAAGCACACTACTTACGGAGCAAAGATTATTGGAGGACACCTGAGGTTTCAAATTGCAAAGAATATTGCGCTCACTCATCACGAAAGGTGGGACGGGAGCGGTTATCCACACAGACTGAAAGGCGAACAGATACCGATTGAAGGGCGCATAGTAAGCATTGCTGACCAGTATGACGCCATAAGGAATGCGAGGGCATATAAGCCGGCTTTTGATCATCTTACTGCATATAAGATAATCACAGAAGGCGACGGCAGGACAATGCCGCATCATTTTGACCAGCCTGTTTTAAGGGCATTTAAGGATACGGCGTCTCAATTTGAAGAGACCTATGAAAGATCGAAGGGATAGGTTTGAGGTTTTTATTTTTTTATAATCTCGCTTGCTGTTTTTAACGCCTCTTCTTTTGAAGTTATTATGCCCAGTAAAACGGAATCCTCTATTTCTGAAATTATTTTTTTAAACAAAGGAGAGGGGTTCAGTCCGAATCTTTCGATAAGGTCATCCCCTGTGATGATTGGAAGAAGAGCCATGCGGGGTTTTATCTTTTCATGATAAAAGGCGATAACCTCCCTCCAAAACCGAGCCGCTGACGGATCGGCAGCCATGCCGGATATCGCAAGGGAATAGATGTCGTCTTTGAATTTCTTAAGGAGCATTATGACCTCTTCAGCATCAGGAGCGCCTTTGATCTCTTTGCGGAGACTTAAAATCCTGATGCGGCTTGAGACCATGGAGTGTATAAATTCTGTCTCTTTTTTGGACATCTTTAATCTCATAGAGGCCTTTTTTGCAGACGATGAATCTGCAAAAAGGGCGGACAGCTTCAGGCATAATTTTTTGTAATTATCCGTAAGATGGCGTGAGAAGGGTTCTTCATTTATTGCGTCCTCGATATTTTTATACAGGGGCAGCATGGTATCGGACATTTCTGCGATTTCTGGCACTATTCTGAGCAAGATGCCGTCGAGCATCATTGATCCGATAGTTTTGCAAGAATCAGACACTTTGATGATATGCCTTAGCTCTTCTGCTATCCTTTCCCCTGCCGGAGATGTTATGAGAGAAGCGAGCCTTTTGACGGTATTATGCGTTTTTTCTTCTATGTGGAAATTGAGAGTTGCGGCAAAGCGATAGATGCGGAGAATCCTCAAAGGGTCTTTTATAAGGTTTTCTTCAGACACCATCCTGATAATTTTATTGGACAAATCATCTTTCCCATTATACGGATCTATGATTGAAATCCCTGTTCTCTGTTTTCTGTCATCTGTCCTCTGTTCTCTGACTTCTGTTAGTGGCAGTGCCATCGCATTTATGGTTATGTCACGGTCTGCAAGGTCTGTATATATGGAGTCGCCCCTCATAAGGCAGATGTCTATAAAAAAGCCTTTCTTCACTACACGCGAGATTCCGAATTCAGAGTCCAGAAGCACAAAAGACGCGCCGATCTCTTTTGAAAATTTTTTTGCTATGCCTAAGGCGTCGCCTTTTAAGGCTATGTCAATGTCTTTCAGCTCTTTGCCGGACATTATATCCCTGACAGCGCCGCCTACGATAAAGGCATTGCCTGTGATGTCATATTTTTCGGCAAAGTCTTTGAAATGTTCAAAAAGAGTATACATAGCAATTTTATTTTACTTGAGTTCGTTATTGTTGACAAATGTTTTTTTGTGATGCTATTCTTTTTTCAGAATATTAGAGCCACGAAGGCCTAAACAAGACCAGCAGGTCTGCCAGTAAATCTGGATAAATGCCTTTGTGGCTTTTTTATTTACAAAGACGGAGGGTTAAATGCATATCCCTGACGGCTATTTAAGCCCGCAAACATATGTGCCGCTTTACGGAGCATTGTTTGTTTTCTGGGCGATTGCCCTTAAAAAACTGAAAAGAGAATTGTCCGCAAAGCAGGTCCCGTATCTTGCCATGGCAGCAGCTTTCTCCTTCCTCATCCAGATGTTCAACATACCGATCCCAGGAGGCACAACAGGCCATGCGGTAGGCGGGGGCATCATAGCAATACTTCTCGGTCCGTGGACAGCAGTAATAGCCGTGTCTGTTGTTTTGATAATTCAGGCTGTTGTATTCGGCGACGGCGGCATAACAGCCATTGGAGCAAACTGCTTTAATATGGCTGTGGTCATGCCGTTTGTCTCTTACTGGACATTTAAACTTATCAGCGGCAGATCGGAAAACAAAAAGAGAATATATGCGGCGGCTTTTTTAGCAGGGTATATAGGACTGACAGTGAGCGCTATAGTTACTGCAATAGAGTTTGGAATCCAGCCTTTAATCGCAGTCTCTCCTGACGGAAGGCCTCTTTACGCGCCGTATCCTCTCTCTGTTGCCGTTCCTGTGATGGCGCTGGAGCATCTTTTGTTGTTCGGTATAATCGAGGGTGTTGTTACGGCAATGCTGCTTAAATATTTCATCAAGCATGAGCCTGAAGTTGTTTTTGCGGTTCGAGGAAGGGAGAGATGACCGCATTTCAGAAAAAGCTCTGGGTAGGACTTATAATCATGGCGCTGCTTACCCCTCTGGGCATTATACTGCCTCAAAAATTTAATGCGGGAGATGCGTGGGGAGAGTGGGGGACAGATACCCTTGAAAAACTTCTTGGTTATGTTCCGGAGGGATTAAAGAAGCTAACTGATTTGTGGAAGGCGCCCTTGGCCGACTATAGTCTTGGTGAGAATCCTGATTTTGCAAGACAGGTAATATCGTATATTATCTCAGGAATACTCGGTATAGCCATTGTTGGGCTTGTGATTTATGTGATCTCAAGGCTTTTGGTAAAGAAGAGTTAAAATATTCCACAATCCGTAATTATGGATAGCAGGTATGCCTCAAAGCCTTTAATAATGCGATGAGATTACCATATAGCCTGTTTTTCTGCTGAATGGATAGGTGATGCTGAAGTTGCCCTTAAACGGTGGGAGGGTTCGGCATAAGGTATCGCTATTAAAGGCTTTTCAGCACACCCGCTATCCATATCAAAATGTTTGGCTGCGGATTATGGAAGTATGGGTTCAGGTGAAAGGTTGAAATGTCTTTTATTGATAACGGAATAAGCCATTTAGGGAAGGTTATAAAGACCGGTTATGTCCAGATGGAACTTGCGTCTGAAGACGGGCTTTTCCAGAGGCTTGATGCACGCATAAAGGTTCTCTTTTTAGCCTTTTTTATCATTATTGTAAGCCTTAAAAAAGAGATATTGCCTGAAATTGTGATTGCACTCTTTGTATTCAGTCTAACAGCAATATCCCGACTGAACCTTTTTAATTTCTACAAAAAAGTGATTTTTCTCGGATTTGTCTTTGGTTTTCTTATTGCTTTTCCTTCTGCCTTTAACATTATTACAAGGGGTGAGGTTATTTTGCCTGTCATACATCTTTCAGAATCTTATAATCTATGGATTTATCATGTGCCGCAGACAATAGGCATTACAAGAGAAGGCATGTCGGTTGTCATTATGCTTACACTCAGGGTTGTAAATTCCGTTTCCCTCTCTTTTTTGATTCTATATACAACTTCTTTCCCTGAGATCATCAGGGCATTGAAGGTTTTTAGAGCGCCTGATGCAATTCTGATGGTTATAACGCTCACTTACAAGTATATCTTTATCTTTGCAAAGACCGTTGAGGACATGTATCTTGCAAAAAAAAGCAGGATGGTTTCCAGCGTGAACGGTAAAGATGCCCGGCAATGGGCTTCAGGCAGGATCACATTTATGTTCAGGAAGACGCAGCAGAGGTGCGAGGAACTATTTAAGGCGATGCTTTCAAGGGGCTTTTCTGATTCAGTAAGGCTATATGGGTTTAAAAGACTTGGCGCTCCGGACTGGTCTGCCGGAGTTTTTTTGTTTTGTGCCGGAATAATATTTTTATGGATATGAGAGAATGGAAAATATCATAAGTGTCGAAAATATAAGCTACAGTTATCATGGCAGGATTAAAGCTCTACTGAATGTCAGTCTCGACATTAAGGAAGGCGAAAGATTTGCTGTCATCGGCGCTAATGGGAGCGGCAAGTCAACCCTGCTTCAGATAATGAACGGTCTCATATACCCTTCAAGCGGACAGGTTTTTTTCAGGGGGGATGAGGTGTCGGAGAAGACCTTAAACGATAAACTTTTCTTGAAATGTTTCCGCGAAAGTGTTGGATATGTGTTTCAGGACCCGGATGTCCAACTCTTCTGCCCTAATGTTCTGGATGAGCTTCTTTACGGGCCGTTGCAGCTTGGGATAAGCGAAGGAGAAGCTCTCGACAGGGCGCAAGAGGTAATAAAGATGCTCAATATAGAAAATCTTAAAGACAGGCCATCTTATATGCTTTCAGGCGGAGAGAAGAAGAGGGTTGCTATAGGCTCGGTATTGACCATGAATCCTGATGTTTTGCTCTTTGACGAGCCTACAAACGGACTTGATCCGAGAACGCAGTGTTTTTTAGTGGAACTAATGCTTGAGCTTAACGATGCCGGCAAGACTATTGTGATTGCCACACACGACTTATCGCTCATTGACGAGCTTCATTGCCACGTAGCGGTGCTTTCCGAAGAACATAGGGTTGAAAAGACAGGAGAGGCAGATGAAATTTTGAAAGACGAGGAACTGCTTTTGAAGGTAAATCTTATTCATGAACACATGCATTGTCACGGAGACATGGCGCACAGACATCTGCATTCACATTATTTTTTTCATAAACATTAGCGCATAAACTATATGATAGAGGCAGGACACAGTATTTTCGCTCATTCTCGGAAGGCATCCAGCCTTCCTCCGAGGTTTTCGCCTACTCGGACATCCTTGTCCTCGCTGGTCAGCGAAAAAAGCCGCTCAAATGCTATATCCTGTCTCTATTAGGAGGATGTATGAACGAGCTTGAAAAATTGAAACACCTGCTGCACCACTGGAAGGAGCATAACGACGAACACGCTGAGACTTACAAGCAATGGGCTGAAAAGGCGTCAGCGCTTGGAAACAAAGAGCTTGCCGATATTCTCGAAACCATCCGGTTAAAGACAAAGGAAATGAATGGGCTTTTTGAAGAGGCTATAAAGAGGATCGAGAATTAACACATGCATTCTCTTCAGCAACCTATGTGGAATTTTCAATTAATCCTTAGCCCAAATCCAGCGATAAGCAGGGCTAAATTGAGCGGACTTTCGAGATTTCTTGGCAACAGTTCTTAGCGAAATGAAGCGGCCGCAGCCGTGACTGTCTGAACCCGAAGGGTGAGTTTCACGGCTGCAGTGTAATGAGATTAGAACTGTCAAAAAATCTCGTAGGAAGCGAAAGTTAGTCCTGCTTATCATAGCGTTATGTCTGGATCTGGGCTAAGAATTAATATAACCTCTTTTTTTAAAAAATGAAGCATATTGTTGGTCGACTTGCAGGACATGATTTGTAAGCCAATCGTTCAGAAAATCTACTACTTCTTCAGTTAATACAGTTTTTCGTTCCCTAAATTCTTTATGCAAATTAAGGGTTGTTTTTATCAGTTCGAAGTGAAGTTTTTTATGTTCCTCGTATGCAGGATAATTGAATTTTAGCATATAGTTTTCTTCTGTGAGGAAATGTGTTCCGATATATCTGATCAATTCATCAAGACATTTCTCAAGCACATCATAGCCCTCTCCTTTGTACATGGCATTTAGCAGTTCGTTATAAAGAGCAAAAAGCTTTTTATGCTGAGCATCAATCTCAATTATATTGACCTTATATTTATCGTGCCATTGTAATATCTTGTCTTTTTTCTTTCCTTTTAAGAAATCAAAAATTCCCATTTTCCCCCCATTGTTTATGTTGTAGAGCATACCAGAGTTTTTTTGATCAACTGCGAGCTTATTCTGGCTGCAATGTCAAAACCCGTGTATGGCTTGCTTTCATTTTATCGCGATAAAAAATGTTTTATGCTCATGCGCATTCGTTCAAAAGAACGGATCAGTTCTCCAATCTCATCTGTACGGGTTGTCATCATTGCAACCGATAGATTATCTCCCATACTCACTCTGTTTGCATGGTCAGTCAGCTCGATAATGGGTTTTGTGATTAGCGATCTGACAATTTTGGCTGTGAGGAAGGAGATTAGAATCAAGATGGCTATCCCTACTTCTAAGATGAGTATAATGGCATTTCTTTCGTTTAGATGCTGTGCAGTGATATCAGAAAGCACCATAATTACTCCATATTTTTTATTAAACAAAGGATCCAGTATCGGGAATGCGCCTTTCATTATCACACGGCCATCAGTGGTTCTTATAGTGCCAAGAAAAGTTGGTTTTTCTATTGCGCTCATCGTCTGTTCATTTAATAATATCTTAGAGCGCCAGAGTGAGGAAGTTAAGGTCTCTATAGGTGCTATTTGCAATGACATAGCCCTTCAATTTATCCCAGTCGTCTTCTTTGTTGTTATTTTTACGGAAGCTCTTGTATTCTTTTTCATCGATCAACTTTTTATCCATCAGGATAACGACATCGCTTTCTGTCTCTTGTTTTATCGTCTTATCGAAATGGTCAAGTTCCTCAGCCATCTCTAAAAATCCGATAAGATTTCCTTCGTCATAATACGGCGTCACAACCCTCAGCGCAAACACGCCGCTTCTGCCAAACTCAATACCAACGCCAGTGTCTGTTGTTGATTTAGCCGTGTGAAACGAGACACGCTTGATGATGTCTCCATAATTGTTCGGATTATGAACACGCAAAAAGCAGGTGCCGTCGGGGTCTATAAAGTAGAAATGGGTTATAAAGCTATGATCCCTGTTTTTTTGAAATAACGTCTTAACGGTAGAATATAGTCTTTCACGGTCCCTCTTTTTGAAGAGTTGCTTCGCTAATTGATCCTGTTGAAAGCTCATCATAGTTGCCGTAAGCATTCTGACATCATTGTTCATGGATGGGTTGTAAATGCTGTCATACCTTTCTTTGATACTATTGATTGATTTGAGCGAAGTTATTTGCAGGCTTTTCCTAAATGACAGATAACTTAATACGACAAACATCGCAATAAGCAGAAGAGTGAATGCTGCGATTCCTGTGATCAACTTATTGTTTACGCTTCCCGTAATCCACTTTTTTATCATAGCTTTCTCCTTAAACAACGACAGTTCGAATGTTTTAAACCAAAAGTGCTTTAAATTGTTTATTTGTCAATTCTTATAAAACTTTTAACATTACTCAAGTATGCTTCTTGCTTCTTTAACGAAATTGGTTTGATACTTTTGTTCGTCTATTTTCTCGCTTAAACCGGCTATTAAGGCTTCAAGCTCCATCCTTGTTGGAGGGGAAGACCTGATGTGCTGCTCTTTCATTTTTTTGAACAGCATATTACCTACAGGCCCAATCTGCCTGATGAAAGCGATGCATAATTTATCAATAATTTCATTTTTGATGCCGGAAGATTCACCGAAAGATTCATCAAAAGATTTCATATCATTACACTTGATAAGCCGCAGGTATTGCAGTATGTCTGGAGTGCTTTTTTCTATTGGCCTGATGCTGCCATTGCTTGCCATATCAATAAAGGAATATGTTGATAAATGGAGATCATCCAGCATAGAAAGGCATTGCTCATTTTGATGATTTCCATATCTAATATGGTGTATTTCACCATTGGAGAGAAAGAATTTTACAAGATGGTTTTCATTTTTGACGGCAATTGAAAACTGCCCTGTTTTTCCTTCCACACAAAAAGGAGATAATATCTCAAACAGACTTTTCATCTCATTCTCCTCACGATTAGTTATTTAAACCTAAATTCAGCGATAACTGCATCAACATATTATTATTGTTATTATTGCGAGCATCCGTAGGGTGAGTGGCAATAACAATATCTATGATTAGTATATAAACATAACGAAAAGAACACAATTACTTCATAGGGGTATTTTTAGGGTATTGAAAGGGGGCGACTGGGGAGGCTGATCAGATGATGCCTTTTTTTCGCGCTAAGATGAGGGCTTCTTTTCCATCTTTCGCATGGAGTTTTTCGTATATGTTTTTAATGTGGGTATGCACAGTGTGAGGGCTTATGTTAAGTTTGTTCGAGATTTCCTTATAACTGAAGCCTCCTTCTCTGTGCCTTAAGACTTCTTTTTCCCTTGCGCTCAAAATGTATTGTTCATCTTTGGGGTTGTTCCGCATCCCCATAATTATCTTTCTGGCTATTTTTGGGCTCATGGGCGCGCCTCCGTTATGGATGTTATGAATAGCCTCTACAAGTTCTCTCGGAGAACTCCCCTTAAGGATGTATCCTGATGCGCAGTTCTTTATTGCCTGAAAGACTATATCCTTGTCCTCCAATATGGTAAGTACCATAATCTCAATCTCTGGGAATTTACTTTTTATTGCTTTTATAAATCCAACACCGCACATGCCAGGCAGCCCAAGGTCTACAAGGAGCAGATCCGGCTTTAGACTGCCTATTTCACCAATGGCTTCCTCTGCTGATGCAAATGCCCCCGCAACAGTAATATCTTGCTCGCCGCCCAGTAGGAGTTTGAGGTTTTCGATTGTAGCAGGATGATCTTCAACAATAACTATACGCATAATTTAAACTCCTAAATATACCCTCTCTATTGCTGAATTTAGATGCAAACAAGCTCTAAATCTGATGTATAGGAGATGTCTTTGACAGTGGGATTTCAAATGTTACGCATAAGCCCATATCAGAGGTTATCCTAAGTTCTCCGCCCATCTCTTTTGTCCTCGATTTTATGTTGTTCAAGCCGCTGCCATTACGCATATCCATTGTAAACCCAATGCCATTGTCTTTCACAGAGATAGTCATTTTCTCATCTCTAACTTCAAATATCGCTGTCACATTTGTTGCCTTTGCATGTTTTATGATATTCATGAGAACCTCTTTGTAAATTCTAAGAATGTTCAGATAGAAAAGACTGCTTGTCAGGATATGAGACGCATATGATTTAGCGATCAGAGATTCTATATTAAATTCCATGTTATGCGGCTCTAACATGGAGTTTCCTATTTCCCTTAATTCAGCATAAAAGGATTGCAATGATATGTCATGATTATCAAGACTCTGCATAAAGTTTCTTATATCAGAGATGCCTTCCTTTGCAAAGTGGGATATTTCTGATAGATGGCGCTGCATGGTATGAGTGGATGGCGATCTTTGTGCTACTTCAGCAATAAGATTGATATTTGTCATAACCCCTCCAACTCCGTCATGGAGATCCTTTATCATCATCTCCTTTTCTTTTTTTAGTCTCTTTTCCTCCTCCAGTGATTCCCTGAGTGAAGCAGTAGCCTTATTTACTTCATCTTCCAGAGTCTCTTTGGACATTGAAAGATCATAATAGGAAGATAAAAAATTCAGTGTTACAAGGTTCGTCCGTTTTGCAAATAAATACATGATCCATACATATATTAAAAGAGTAACACCAAGAACTACCTGAATCTTTGACCCCTCTATAAAGAAACGAGCTATTAAAAGGGGCATCATGGAAATAATGGCAGCAAAAACGATTTTCATGCTGACTGTGTAAAATGAGATGGCGCCAGCCATAACTCCTCCTACTAAGCACGCTATGAACGCTTGATGGGGCACGGAGGTTTCAGGAAAAAGAAAGAGAGCGAGAGAACCTTCTGAAATCAATCCCTGAAAAAAAAGAATTAAGGCGAACATATTTTCCCATACACGGGCTTTGTTTTGAGAAAAACCGTCTTTCTTAACTACCCTCCCCATAAGATAAAAAATAAACTCAATAAACACTGTTGCCAAAAACCAGACAATGATAATCCAATGAGAGATGACATCCCAGAGGACAATGCTTGCCGATAGACATATTAGCAATGTGCCTGCAATGTCAACGGGAATGCATTCATAAATCATTCTGACCCTTTCGACGCGAAGCCAGTTAATTTTATCCTGAGTTTGGGGAACAGTTTTTAAAAAGGTTTTATCCATTTTATCCCTCGAATGCCGGGTCTATTATACTATTATATGCCATTTTGGGTTTAAGTTTAGTTTATTTTTTTTTCAATACCCTATGACTATATTGTGTCCAAAAATTGATGTTCTATAAGAGGCTGACGCACTGAATGATACTGCTTGACAGGCTAAGAATGAAGGACGACTATGATTTAGTTGCCCACTTTATAATCTCATCCACCATCGCCTTGATGGTCGCTTCTTTGGGCATGATAGAGACTTTAAGTCCTGCCTTTTCTATTGCCTTTGCAGTAACAGGGCCGATGACTGCTATGGCTACATCTTTAAGCACTGCATTGGCGTCTTTGCCCATGATATCCACGAAATTATTGAAAGTTGCTGCGCTGGTAAAGGTCGCTATGGTAATCCTGCCTTCTTTAAGAAATCTCTTTAATCTCTTGCCGTGTTTTTCCGGTTTTATAGCGCGGTACGCGACAGGCGCATCTATCTCTCCTCCAAGCTCTCTTGCCTTCTGCGGAAATACTTCCCTTGCAACCTCAGCACGAGGTAATAAGATTTCCAATCCTTTAAGACTGAGGGCCGAAGGCTGAGTGCTGAAGGCCTTTATCAATCCTTCGGCATTGAACTCCTCGGGGACGAGGTCAACCTTGAGCCCGTATTTTTTAATCGCCTCCGCTGTCTTTGCGCCTATGGCGCATATCCTGACGCCCTTCAGGTCTCTGATGTCTTTATTCAAGTCTATGAGTCGTTGAATGAAATATTTAAATCCGTTTGAGCTTGTGAATATTATCCAGTCGTATTTTTCTATCCGTTCTATCGCCTCATCGAGCTCGTTGTAGTCTTCTGGAGGCGCTATTTTTATTGTAGGGAATTCAAATATCTCCGCTCCGAGGTCTTCGAGGGGCTCGTAATCCTGAGCATATTCCCGCGTAATGAGTATCCGCTGGCCGAAGAGCGGCTTGTTCTCATACCATTTCAGGGTGTCTCTTAATGTAACTACATCTCCAATGATCATAACGGCAGGGGGTCTTATACTCTCTTCTTTTACAAGACCTGCTATGTCTTTGAGCGTGCCGACGATAGTCTTCTGGTCAGGCCTTGTGCCCCATCTAACAACCGCTGTCGGGGTGTCAGGAGATTTTCCGTGCTCCATTAGCTTTGAGGTGATGTTCCCTATGTTTTTTACACCCATCAAGAAAACGAGAGTATCAAATCCGCCTGATGCGAATTTTGACCAGTCAATAGAGCTTTCTGGCTTTGTAATGTCTTCATTCCCTGTGATCACTGCAAATGATGATGAGTATTTTCTGTGTGTAAGCGGGATTCCTGCATAAGCAGGCGCTGCAATGGAAGAGCTGACACCAGGAATGATCTCGAACTCAATTGCATTTTCGACAAGCGCCTCTGCCTCTTCTCCGCCCCTTCCGAATACAAAGGGATCACCGCCCTTGAGCCTGCAAACTATCTTGCCTTCTTTTGCCTTATCTATAAGGGCCTGATTTATCTCGTCCTGAGTCATTGCGTGGTGGCCGCCGCGCTTGCCTGCGTAAATAAATTCAGCGTCGTGATGAATGTAATTCAAGATTTGCGCGTTAAGGTGAAAGTCATATACCACTGCCTCTGCCTTTTGAAGACAGCGCATGCCTTTTATCGTAAATAACCCGATGTCGCCGGGCCCCGCTCCTATAAGATAGACCTTGCCTTTTTTCATAACTCAGATATAGCTGACAGTGCACAGTATTTCCGCTCATTCTCGACGAATATCCATGTCCGTCTCCGAGGCACCAGCTCGGTTTCGCCATCACGGCGAAACTTCGAGCTGCTGAAACCGCTCCAATACTGTGCCCTGCCAGCTATAAAGGTCATTTTGTTATAGGTTCTCAACTTGCGATGTCTCCGCTGATCTGAGGAGCGCACCTGCCGTAGACTTCATCGAGTATCTCTTTCGCGCCTTTTGAAAGCAAGTCTTCGGCGAGTTCGATGCCGAGAGATTCCACGTTTTCGATTTTCCTCTCTATATGCCCTTTTATAATTTTATCACCTGATATGCTTCCAACTAATCCATCCATAATCAGTAGTTTTTCTTCTGACTTCTGAACTATTCTCGCATGCGCTGCGATGGGAACCTGACATCCTCCTTCGAGTTTTTTGAGAAATGCCCTTTCGGCCCTCACGCATACCGAGGTTTCAGGATGATTCAAAGGCGTGATTAGCTTGTTTATGAATTCATCATTGATCCTGCATTCGATGCCGACAGCTCCCTGACCTATGGCCGGAAGGCTTATCTCAGGTTCGAGGATTTCTGTGATCCTTTCGGCCCAGCCGAGCCTTTTCACTCCTGCCGCAGCGAGGATTATCGCATCAAACTGACCTTCATCTAATTTTCTAATCCGCGTATCGAGGTTGCCTCTAAGCTGCTCGATCTTTAGATCAGGCCTTATGCTTAACAACTGGCACGAGCGCCTGAGACTGCTTGTGCCTATTGTCGCGCCGTGAGGTAGGTCTTTAAAACCGCGAACCGCGAACCGTGAACCGTGAACCGGGGCGAGAAAGGCATCGCGAGGATCTTCTCTTTTTGTGATCACAGGCAGATACAGGCCGTCGGGGAATTCAGTGGGCACATCCTTCATGCTGTGCACCGCTATATCTGCCGCGCCCTTGAGAAGCGCCTCTTCAATTTCCTTTACAAAAAGCCCTTTGCCGCCTACCTTCGCGAGCGGCACATCTAAAATCTTGTCGCCTGTAGTCTTGATCTTATTAAGCTCAATCTCAAGTCCGGGGTTCAATTTCTGAAGCTCCGACTTTATCCATTCGGCCTGCCAGAGCGCGAGCTTGCTGCCCCGCGTGCCGATGATAATCTTATTCTTCATGAATGCTGATGCCTCCCTATAGTCTTATCAATTCTTATTTGTCTATCTTTATCTATATCTCTTACCGCCCCAATTTATGGTAGTTGTGTAAAGGTTTCGTTATGTGCCGTTGCGCTCCTTGTTTTAATTTTTTAGAGATTCAGCAGATATTTTATGGCAAGCAGTTACATCATCAAATGAAAACACAAGAATGTCCTCTGTTTCGTCCATAGTATGTGTATGTTTATTAATCGTCCCATTTTTATAAACAATGTTTCTATATTCAAGCAGAGGAATTGGATGGGGTATGTGAAAATGCGATTGAAGAACATCCCAGTCTTTATCTCGAATGGTAGCTATTCCATTAAGATATTTACTAACCCAAACACTATCAATATGAGAATCCGGTCGAACATTTCTAAGCTTTTCTTCAGCAATAGTCACATATTGTTTATCAAGTTCAATTCCAATGTATTTCCTGCCAAGTCGTTTTGCGGCGATTACAGTTGTCCCTGTTCCATTAAAAGGGTCAAGAATGATATCGCCTTCATCAGTCGTCATTAGAATCAAACGTTCAAGAATTGTTTCGGGTAGCTGACACGGGTGCGCATCTCTATTCTTAGCATGTTTGATTCTGTGTAAATCTGTCCAAACATCAGATACTAAGGGACCAAAAGGATGCAACCCTGCTTTCTTGCCTCCATAATCCTTTAAAAGAACATTGCACTTTCTGCAACGTTTATGCGGATGGCGAACTTCGTAAAATTTATTTAACTTTTTGTCTTTTGCATAAAATAAAATGCCATAATGTGTAGGCATCAAAGTTTTCCCAAGCGGGGTACTCATAGCATCCCATGAAATCCAATGTTTAAAGTCTGCAATCTCGTTAAGAAATGATGCGTAATATGTAAGCCACTTTGGAATATTATGGACAAAAATACTGCCGGTTGGCTTTGTGATACGAACCATTTCAGTAAGCCACTGTTTGCACCACAGCAAATAAGTATCCAAGCTCCTGCGGTCACTGTAACTGTTATATTTCTTATTAAGGTTAAATGGCGGGTCAGCGAAAGTCACATCCACGCTATTATCAGGCATTGTGCGCAGGATTTCTATGCAATCGCCATGAAGAATAACATTGAGCTTCATAGTCCAAATATCTCCACAAGCATTTGATTGAACCGTTGGAGTTCATCAGGATGGAACGTAAACACATCATCATATGCGGAAACCATACGCTTAAGGTCATTTTGTCTTGCATACCAGCCAATGCCATCAACAAAGCCGATAAACTTAGCTTGAGGATAATGCTCAGAAATCAAAGCGCGAATTGATATCTCTGTTTTTGACTTATCACCTTGACCAGAGGAGGTAGTTACCAAAAAAGAACTCTCAGCAATAATTTTTGGACTGGCTTGATCAGGAATAATGAAATCCATTGT
The DNA here is from genome assembly GCA_030017995.1 of Thermodesulfovibrionales bacterium. GTDB lineage: Bacteria > Nitrospirota > Thermodesulfovibrionia > Thermodesulfovibrionales > Dissulfurispiraceae > JASEGS01. The sequence continues at coordinate 30,347 of JASEGS010000003.1, read as the reverse complement.
TCTTTTTTTATCATCAACGACGCCGACTAAGCTTTGTAAATCACCACTTGTATACTTTAGGCCGAGATTATTCAGAATATTCTCAATTACTGTTTCTGGGTTGTTTTCTTTTAAACCGGAATACGAACCTTTTTCCTTATAGCGAACGAGAGTGTCAATCATTGGTTCAGGACGAAAGCTGAGTTTATCAATGCTCAACTTTCGGAGTTCAAATGGCGGAAGCACACGTCCTAAAAGAGGATTAGACGCTCCTTCAAAGAATAGGTTGACCAGTCCTTTGCGAAAATATTGATTATCTCTAACGAGTTTTTCAATTGTAGCATCAGACCATTCTTTGATTTCCTCACGATTTTCGGGTTTGAGCCAGTTAGATTTAAATGTCAATGCATCTAAAACTTCATCATCAATAATTCTGAGAAATGTAGTTAATCTTTTTAGACTCTCATTTGAAAACCCATTGAGCGTTAAAAGCGCTTTTAATCCATTAGGATGTAACAGTAATTCTTCAAAAATCTCATTTTTAACGCCTTCTTGCTGAACTTTAGTCTGAACAAGTTGTAAGAGGTTGTTAAGGGCATTCAGATTTTGAACTTCATAGCGTTGCTCAAAATCGGGACTGAAAAAATAGAAAGTGTTCTTTTGTATAACGGTAGTAAATTTATCTTCGTTGGTTCTCATCAATTTTTTTGAAAAATTAAGATATATTCATCTTTCATAGTATTTCTCATGCCTTTAATAGGCTTAAGAATGCTTTTAACAAGCGATGCATTAAAACTATCAAAATGGTCTATAATTGTTTGTTCTAAACGAATTTCTCCCGTCTGATTTGTGTTTGAACCTATGATTATAATAGCAAACTTTCGAGATTTTAACACCCTGACAATTTCTTGAGCAACTGTTTTCATATCATCAAAATAACGCTGTAGTTTTTGTTGTTTAGTTCTGCCGGCAAGACCTATCATCTTAGTGCGAAGTTCATCTACGTTATAGCCAAGAAATGCAAGTTGAGGGGCGTCATTTTCTGCGTAATCAATAGCGAAGGAATACGGTGGAGAAGTGATAATACAATCAATGCTTGAATCATCAAGCGGCAGACAGCGTGCATCGCCCTCCAAAATATTTGCAGTTCCAAGTTGAGATGATTTTATAACTGAATTTGTAATTGTTTGAAGAACGGTTGCTTGATAACGATTCAAAACTTTGTCAAATAGTTCTTTGTGTCCTGCCCTAGTAACTCTTCTGGCATAGCCCATTGCATCAAGATAAGCTAATAAAGCTAATTCATAAATTTTAAGCTTCTCAGATTCCCTAATTTTTCTTAGTTTATCGTACACATTACCACTTGAAAAATAATTAAACCATTTGTCTGGATTATTTGACATCGCTTCAACATATTCAGGTGTTAAGGATAAACTTTCACATTTTACTTTCGCCAGTAGTCGGCAAAACGGGCTAACGTCCATGCCGATAGAATCAATTCCTAATAAAGAAGCTTCAACATTTAGTGTTCCGCTTCCACACATCGGGTCAAGAACAATATCTCCTCGTTTAATCTCAAGGATATTGAGCAGACCTTTGATAAGCTGTGGATGGAACTTTCCGCGATATGGAAAGAGTCCATGAGTTGCGTAACCAGTTGCATATTTCCCTTCTTGAAAATATGCTTGAGTTTGTGCAGACCTATCCTCGGAAATATGACCGTCAAATGGTCGGCATATTTTATAGTGGTTTGTTAAGTTGCCGTCGACAGATTTAAAAAAAGCAGAACGTGATAATAATTCTTGTCGAGGCAAAGAACGAGATTCTATCAAAGCAAGTTCAAGCTCAAAAAGTTCATTAACTGAGCTAAGCAATAGCAAGTCTTTTCCAAATACTTCATTTACGATAGATGTATGTAATAGTTGGGCTTGTTGATTCATTAGTTTATTTTTTTAGAGCCTATTTTTTCCAAAATCCTGCATAGATATTTGCCGGATATGCCTTTCATGCGGCATCACCATCGTCCAGAAGGACAAAAAATCTGTGCCAGTCCTTTCGCGCAATGTTTTTCCAGTCTTCAGGGTTTAGCGACTCATTAGCAGTTGTCATATTTATTTATAATCCTGCAGCCATACTATACGATTTTTTACAGATTCTCTGGAGTATGAGGAAAGAAATTTCAGAGTTCGTCGCAGCAGTTCATTGAAAGGTATTTGGTCCGAAACGACGATGCCGAAGTGATCCTTGTTTTCCTTTATATAAGACCTTGATAGTTTTATATAATCACCGATGTTATGAGTCAGCATTGACATCTTTTTGCCGACGGCATAAGCAAGTTGTTCGTCATCGTCTTTACCGCTTCTTTTAACTTCAAGAACATGCATTGCTTTATATCCTCTGCTTCGCAATACTTCCGATAGTAAAACCCTTACATCTTCATCAATATACAAAGAGATTTCAGACATGAGTTGCTTCTTCAACCTGCTCTCTTAGTGAGCTTTCACAAGCGGATAACTCTTTGTCTATTTGCTCTTTATGTTCATAGTAATATGAGAGGGCATCATAAATCTGAGAGAGATTTAGATGGGTAAATTCTTTCACTAATTCTTCGGGAGTTATGCCTTGTTTAAGTATATAAAAAACAATAGAGCGGACAGGGAACTTAGTTCCTGCAATTATAGGGCTGCCGCCACAGCGCTTTTCGGATGAAACTATATAAGGATGTTTTATTTTAACCTTTTGTGCAGTCGCCATAGGTTTTCCTCCTTTTTAAATAGATTTTACAATAAATGAATATCGTAAGTCTCTTGCATCCTTTATTCTTCATTGTCGTCTCCGTTTATTCCGTATAATTTTTTTATCATTGCTATCAGCTCGTCCCTGTCTTCGGTGTCTTCTTTGAGGGTGACCGTGGGTGGATGTATGAGTTTGTTCGTTATGGCTGTCGTCAGGTATTCTACGGCCTTCATCTTTTCATCATCCATGTCGGGATATTTATTTTTGAACTTCTCAAGTTCCTCGTTCTTTATCTCCTCGGCCTTTTGGCGCAGGGATACGATTGTAGGTACGGATTGCAGAGAGGACGTCCAGCTTATGAATTTCTGCACCTCTTCGTCAATGATCTTTTCCGCCTTTTCAGCTTCCTTCTGCCTTTCGAGCATATTGGTGTCAACGACCTCCTGAAGGTCGTCAACGTCGTAGAGATAGACGTTTTCCATCTTGTTTATATCGGGGTCTATGTTCCTTGGAACGGATATGTCAATGATGAATACAGGCTTGTGCTTTCTCTCTTTCATTACCTTCTGCATCTGCTCTTTATTGAGCATATATGAAGGCGCTCCGGTCGAGCATATGATGATGTCGGTATGGATAAGTTCATGTAAAAAGTCCTCGAATTTTACTGCCTTTCCGTTGAACTCTTTTGCAAGCTCGTATCCCCTTTCATATGTCCTGTTTACGACTAATACATCTCTGACTCCATTGTTCACGAGATGGCGCGCGGCAAGCTCCGCCATTTCTCCTGCTCCGAGGAGCATAAATGACTTGGATGAAAGATCGATAAATATCTTTTTAGCTAACTCCACAGCCGCAAAGCTTATGGATACTGCATTTTCGGCAATCCTTGTTTCTGTCCTGACCCGCTTTGCAGTTGATATGGCCTTTTTCATTAATTTATTAAGAAGAACTCCGGTAGTCTTTTTGCTGAGCGCAAAATCGAACGCATCCTTTAGCTGGCCGAGTATCTGAGGCTCGCCCACGACCATAGAATCGAGGCTTGACGCGACCCTGAACACATGCCTTATAGCATCGGAGTCCGCATGGACATAGAGGGATTTCTCGAAATCGTTTCTCGGTATGTTGTGGAAAGCCGAGAGAAATTTTTTGATATTGTCCGCTCCGGAGACTATATTATTTACATAGGTATATAGTTCAACCCTGTTGCATGTGGAAAGCAGGGCAATCTCTCTTACATCAGGCACATTGTGCAGGCCTGAAACTCCGGATTCGAGCTTATCACCATTGAAGGCGAGCCTTTCCCTGAGTTCGACATTTGCGGTTTTATGATTTACGCCTAAAACAAGGATTTTCATGGGAATCTATGAATGCTCTTTAAAAGCAGATTAACTCCGAAAAATGTGAACAGCACAACAATAAACCCTGCGATTGACAATATCGCCGCCCTTTTCCCTCTCCAGCCTGCGGTCAGCCTTATATGCAGCACAAGGGCATAAATGAACCATGTGATGAGCGACCATACCTCTTTAGGGTCCCATCTCCAGTAAGTTCCCCAAACGCTTTCAGCCCAGAGAGCCCCTGTGATTATCGCAAGCGTAAGCAGTGGGAATCCGATGGTTATCAGCCTGTAATTTATCTCAGCGAGAGTCTGTATGCTTGGAAGTCTCTGAAAAAGTCCGCCTAAGTGTTTTGATTTCAGATAATGCTCCTGCACGAGATACATGATGCCTGTTCCGAAGGCCACCGCGAAAGCCGCATTGCCTAAAAACGCGAGGAATGTGTGTATGCCGAGCCAATAGCTCTGAAGCACAGGGCTTAAAGGCCTTATCTCTCTCGGCAGTACCGATGAAGAGAGCATAAGTATGAAAACCATAGGCATGATGAATGAGCCCATTATGCCGACCCTATACCTGTATTCGAGGAAGAAGAATATAAGGACAATGCACCACGCAAAGAACGACGAGGCCTCGTGCATGCTCGTTATCGGAAGGTGTCCTGCTGCTGCGTACCTGTAAATTATGCTTGCTGTATGTATCACGAACCCTATGCCTGCTATAAAGAGCAGGACGCGGGATTCTTTTTTGTTGATATTCGGGCCGCCTTTGAATATCTCTATGATGCTTATTATTGTTGCGGCAAAATAGAATGTGAGGGCTAATTCAAAGAGTATCGTTCTCATCAGAAGCAGCCCAGCTCGCAGTTAGTTATCTTGATTTTAAGCCCATCCGCTGCCTTGCCGACCTCCGTGTAAGGGATGCCGAGATCCTCGGCTATCTGCCTCGCAGAGCCGCATGGGATTTTATTGTCAATCGCCTTTGATTTCAGGATGTCCTCAAGTCTTTTTTTATTGGCTATAGCGCCCATGTAAGAAATCAGCTCCTCTATATTCCGTTCTTTAACTGCTTTGTCCAGTCCTGAAAATTTTAAATTTCTAATCTGAGACCGGGCCTTAGACCGGGCAGGCTGTTCCGCATCTCCGAGTATAAGCATGATATCGGCTTGTTTCAACAGCTTACGGGCCGAGGGTTTCAGGTTTTTTCCAGAACCTCTAAATAAAAATATTACTATATCAGGTTTTAAAAACTCAATTGCGCTGTTGCCTTCGATGATTATGCCGTCAAGATGCGACAGCCTTTCGACAGCCATCGGCAGTGTTTCTTCAAGCCCCGATTCGGGAGACTGAACCCACAGGACTTCCTCTGCTCCCGCGTCCAGCAGCCTTCTCGTGTCTTTATCTTCCTGTCTTAGGATAGTCTTATCATCCGTAATAGATGAGTAAAAGGCAGTCTTTGTGTATTTGATAGCACCAATTTTTGGTGAATGGGTGAATGGGTGAATGGGTGAATGGGTAGCAAGATATTTTAAGAGTGCCGCTGCTATGGTAGTCTTGCCTGTGCCGCTGTGTGAGCCCCCAATGCCTATTGTAAGCGGGTATTTCATGTATCAGGCTTCGCTTGACGCTTCTTCTCTCTTTACCTCTATCTTATAGTCGCAGTCTTTATTTGAACAGGCATGGAATGATTCTCCGGTTTTAGTCCATCTTTCGACGAGAAAAGAGGCGCTGCATTTCGGACACTGCTTTGGCACCGGTTTATACCAGCTCGCAAAATTACATTTTGGATAATTGCCGCAGCTCCAGAATGGCTTGCCCCTCTTCGATCTCCTCTCGACGATGTCTCCTCCGTCAAGGGGGCATTTGACCCCTGTTGCGATAGGTTTTGTGTTTTTGCATTCAGGATATTTTGAGCAAGCCATAAACTTTCCGAACCTTCCGCTCTTTATGACCATAGGAGAGCCGCACTTTTCGCAAAACTCATTAGTAGCTATTGGCTCGGCCTTCGGGGCTCCGCCGTTTTCCCCATCGAGAGGCCTTGTATTTTTGCATTCGGGATAGCCGGAGCACGCCATGAATCTTCCGTGCCTTCCCCATTTTATAACCATAGGAGAGCCGCATTTTTCGCAGACCTCTTCTGTTGGAATATCTTTTGGTTTAACCTTTTCCATGTCTTTTGACGCCTCATTGAGGTCTTTGCTGAAAGGTTTATAAAAGTCATTTATTACTTTGACCCACTTCATTTTAGCGCTTTCGATCTCATCGAGCTCCTCTTCCATCTTTGCGGTAAAGCTAATATCTATCAGCTCAGGAAATTTTTCAACGAGGAGGTCGTTGACGACTATGCCGAGTTCTGTTGGGAAGAAACGCCTTTCATTGTTTTTCTCCACATATTTCCTGTCCTGAATTGTTGATAATATTGCAGCGTATGTGGACGGCCTGCCAATGCCTTTTTCTTCGAGGGCCTTTACGAGAGTCGCCTCCGAATATCTCGGCGGAGGCTGCGTGAAATGTTGGACAGGCTTTATATCGAGCTGTTTGAGGATGTCATTCTCTTTTAATGGAGGGAGTATCCCGCCTTCCTCTTCTTCTATCTCATCCTTGCTCTCAGTGTATAACGCCATAAATCCGGGAAATCTTATTACAGTGCCGGATGACCTTAATTCAGATCCCTTCATTTCGATTCCTGAGTCCTTTAATCCTATGATGAACGTGGTCTGTTCAAGTTGTGCGGGAGTCATCTGGCTTGCGATGAACCTGTTCCATATCAATGAATAGAGGCTATACTGGTCCTTTGAAAGAAATGCCTTTACAGTCTCAGGCGATTTGTCGGGATATGTCGGCCTTATGGCCTCATGCGCCTCCTGAGCGCTGCCTTTGCTTTTATAATGGGGTGGCTTTTCAGGGAGATAATCTTTTCCGAACTGAGCCTGTATCAATTCCCTTGCCCATTGCTGAGCCTCTGGGGCTATTCTGAACGAATCCGTCCTCATATAGGTAATAAGACCAACAGAGCCTTCTTTGCCGAGTTCAATTCCTTCATAAAGCTGCTGGGCTATCATCATTGTTCTTTTCGCCGGGAATCTGAGTCTCCTCGCAGCTTCCTGCTGTAATGTGCTTGTGATGAATGGAGGAGAGGGCGACCTCTTTCTGAGCTTCTTTTCTATTTTTGAGAGACGGAGTTCTTTGTCTTTAATTTCATCTGCGATTTGTTTTGCGGTCTCTTCATTTGTGATAAGAAAGCGTTTTCCCTCTTCTGCATCACGGTTTATGACAAGGGAATCGTTGTATTTGTAAAGCCTTGACCAGAATTGTTGAGGCGTTTCTTTTGTATCTGTGATTTTCTGTGGTTGCAAGAGGGCTTCTATGGTCCAGTATTCTTCTTTATTGAACGACTCGATCTCCCTCTCCCTGTCTACTATGAGCTTTACTGCAACTGACTGGACCCTTCCGGCGCTCAATCCCCGCCTCACCTTTTTCCAGAGGAAAGGGCTTAGATTGTAGCCTACAAGCCTGTCAAGTATTCTGCGGGCCTGCTGCGCCTCTACCTTATTAATGTCTATATTGCCCGGGTTTTTTATCGCCTCCTTTACTGCTCTATCTGTTATTTCGTGGAATGTCACGCGGTATATCTTTTTACCATTCTTTGGAGATTTTATTTCTTCAGCTATGTGATGGGCTATTGCCTCTCCCTCTCTGTCAGGGTCTGTGGCTATGTAGACCTCTTCGGCCTTCTTTGCCTCGCTTTTCAGCTCCTTTATAACTTTTTCCTTCCCGGGGATAATGATGTAGGTAGGCTCGAAATTATTCTCAACATCCACGCCGATCTCTTTTTTAGGAAGATCTTTTACATGGCCTATAGATGCTTTTACGCCGAAATCTTTGCCGAGTATTTTATTTATGGTCTTTGCCTTTGCAGGCGATTCGACTATGACGAGGGATTTCATATTATTAGTTCCATGTTATCTGACGACCTTTGCCAAATACGAAAGCGTAAATCTCTTCAGTCTCAATTTCTGTCTCTTTCATGAGTATGTATGACAGAAATGCCCTTATAGTGTCAAGCTCGGTGTCGTCAATATATTTTGATAGCTCAAGTGTCAGAAGTTCCTGCTTTATAGTCAAGAAGTCCAGGTCAAAGACGCTGATCTTTTTCAAGGCTTCATCTGATTCATAGCCTTTGTCTATCAACTCCTTGGCGAGAACTCTGATTATATCTATAAGTCTCCTTGCCAACTTAACCTCCTATAATATATAAAATCGTTTTCCTTCTGTCTGCTTCACAATGCCTTTAATTTCAAGACCGAGTAGTAAACCTGAAAGTCTCGAGGACGGCATTTTAATTTCCCGTGCGATTATATCAATGTGTTTGGGTTCAGTCCCCAAAATGTTACATATTGCCTTTTCTTCTTCGTTTATTTCAAGTCCATCCATTGAACGTGTTAAAGAATTCTCTCTGATTTTCAGGAGACCTTTTAATTGAGGCGATAATTCTTCCAGTATATCTTCTATCTTCTGAACCAGTTTGGCGCCTTTCTTTATAAGGGCATTAGTTCCTTCGGAGTTGGCAGATGTCAGATTCCCGGGAATTGCAAAGACTTCCTTTCCCTGTTCGAGGGCATAAGATGCTGTTATCAGAGAGCCGCTTTCTCTTGTTGCTTCTATGACGAGGACACCCATGGATAGCCCGCTAATCAGCCTGTTTCTCTTCGGGAAGTTTTCTTTGTTTGGCGGCGTGCCTATTGGGAATTCGCTTACAACACATCCAGATTGAGAAAGGGCTCCAAAGAGTTTTCTGTTCTCAGGCGGATATGGTTTGTCCATGCCGCAGCCCAATACAGCTATACTTCTTCCTCCTGTTTTCAGCGCATTTTCATGAGAAACCGTGTCTATTCCCCTTGCCATGCCGCTTACAACTGTAAGTCCGCACGAGGCTATTTCCCCTGCCATCTTTTCAGCAGTTCTCTTGCCGTATTCTGTCATCAACCTTGACCCCACAATTGCAATAGCGTATCTGTCATCTTTTGTGAACCTGCCTTTTGTGTAAAGGACTGTCGGGGCATCTATTATCTGTTTCAGGTGCTCAGGATACTCTTTGTCAGAATAAGTGATTATGTTTATATTGTGCTTTTCAGCCTTTTTGATCTCTGTATCTATAAGATCCCATGCATTGAATTCCTTTATCCTCTTTGCTCTGGCTTTCCCTACATCCTCTACATCCTTTAGTTCATTAAAACTTGCCTTCATAATATCTTGCGGCGAATGAAAGGCAGAGAGGAGGCGTTTTATTGTTACCGGACCTATGTCTTTTATGAAGGATAGTGCAAGCCAGTATTTGAGATCATTATCAGGCATAAGACGGAGATTATCCTAAAAGACTCTTCACCCTCAGCCGCAGGGCGTTAAGCTTTATAAAGCCTTCTGCGTCCTTCTGATTGTATATTTTTTCAGCCTCGAATGTTGCGAGCTCGGGATGATAAAGGGAATTCGGAGATTTCCTGCCAACAACAGAGCAGTTTCCTTTATATAGTTTTAACCTTACCGTTCCTGTAACATTTTTCTGCGATTCGTCCATTATTCCTTGTAGCATCTCCCTTTCAGGTGCAAACCAGTATCCATAATAAATCATTTCCGCATATTTTGGAATCAAAGAATCCCTGAGATGAAGTACTTCCCTGTCAAGAGTAATGGACTCAATGGAGCGGTGCGCTATATGAAGGACTGTGCCGCCCGGGGTCTCGTAAACCCCTCTTGATTTTATTCCGACGTATCTGTTTTCTACTATATCAATCCTTCCGATGCCGTTTGTCCCGGCAATTTTGTTCAGGGCTTCGAGGAGACTAAAAGGCGAGAGGGTCTTTCCATTCAGAGATACGGGATTCCCTTCTTTATATCCTATTTCTATATATGTAGGCTTGTTCGGGGTCTTTTCAGGCGGGGACATCATTGTATACATATCTTTTGGCGGCTCTGCCCACGGGTCTTCCAATATACCGCCTTCGTAGCTTATGTGAAAGATATTCCTGTCCGTGCTAAAAGGCTTCTTCTTTGTTACAGGCACTGGTATGCCATGTTTTTTTGCATAATTGATGAGAGACTGCCTTGAATCGAAAGACCACTCTCGCCATGGCGCAATAACCTTTATATCAGGCTTCATAGCGTAATAGGTCATTTCAAATCTCACCTGGTCATTACCCTTTCCTGTTGCCCCGTGAGCCACTGCATCGGCATTTTCCTTCAGGGCTATTTCGATTTGTTTTTTTGCTATCAGAGGTCTTGCTATGGATGTGCCGAGCATGTATGTGCCTTCATAAACAGCATTTGCCCTCAGCATCGGGAATATATATTCTTTTGCAAATTCTTCCCTCATGTCCTCTACATACGCCTTTGAAGCCCCTGTCTTCAATGCCTTTTCTTTAATCGCTTTTAAGTCTTCGCCCTGACCGAGGTCAGCGCAGAAGGCAATTATTTTGGCGTTGTAGGTTTCAATAAGCCATTTTATAATGACGGATGTATCCAGACCGCCTGAATATGCGAGCACAATCTTTTTTGTCATTAAAACCCTCCATTATTTAGTGCATTCACATTATCATAAATCTTAATTCAAAAGGAAGGGGCACATAAAAGACAATAAAAGGGTTTCGATAAAAAGCGGCGGATTGCATTCACTTAATATGCTGAATAGTTCAAGCCTGTTTTTCGATTATGAACTTCAACATGCCGTTTTCTTCTGAGAAGTCTATGACCTTGCAGCCAACTCTCCTGCAGAGGGCAGGGATATCATCTACTGCCCCACCGTCATCGCATATAATCAGGACTGTTTGACCGGACTGCATAATGTCAATGGCCTTCTTCGTTTTTAAAACAGGACCAGGACAGCGGAGCCCTATTAAATCTAATGTGACATCAATGTTTTTTAACATAAATTAAGCTACCATATTGAATAAATAAAGTAAAGTAGTTTAGAAACTCTTTAATTATTTTTTTAAAAATTTCCCACATCAATTATCCACGCAAGTCACTATAAAGGCAACACTACAATTTCAATTTTTTTACAATATCTTCTGCCGGGATGGCAGGCAATGTGAGGAGTTCCACAGACCCTCTCGCCCCCAGTTCCACAGACATCTTTAGAACAGTCTCATTATCAGGCGCTTCAACAATATTCACAAAATCATAAGGTCCGAGGACTGCGAATTGCTCTTTTACCTTTACCCCCATAGCTTCGAGTTCTTTATTGACCTCGAACATCCTTCCCGGATTGTTTTTAATAGTTTTTCTGCCTTCGTCAGTTAATTTACTCAGGATTACGTAATATGCCATGGCTCTGTCCTCCTTAAATAGAGTATTTTTACTTTTTGTTTGCTTAATTTCTTTATACATCTAAAAGGGGGCTTTGTCAAATAGTCTTTTTCTTGACCAATTATATTTCTCTTATATAGAGTATTGTTATGGAAATCATAAGAATACCCAAGATAATGCAAGAGACATCCAAAACACATTGCCTAAGGGGGAAATCAATTGGTTTTGTTCCCACAATGGGAGCTCTTCACGAAGGACATTTAAGTCTTATAAGAAGATCGAAAAGTGAAAATGACATAACAGTTGTCAGTATTTTTGTGAACCCTATTCAATTCGGACATAATGAAGATCTCAGCAATTATCCGAGGGATATGGAAGGCGATATAGAAAAACTCAAAAGTGAAGATGTTGATACCTTATTTTCACCTGATGTTATGCCCATGTATCCACACGGTTTCTCAACATACATAAATGTAAGGGACCTGTCTGATAAGTTATGCGGGGTCTTCAGACCCGGGCATTTTGACGGTGTTGCCACTGTTGTTAGCAAACTTTTTAATGTAGTAAAACCGAGGAGGGCGTATTTCGGCCAGAAGGATTTTCAGCAAACAGTAGTTATAAAAAAAATGGTAGAAGATTTGAACATGGATGTGGAGATGGTAACCTGTCCAACGGTGAGGGAAGGTGACGGCTTGGCAATGAGTTCAAGGAATGTATATCTTAGTCAGGATGAAAGAGAAGCGGCTGCTGTAATATACAAAACGCTTATTTCTGCTTCAGAACTTATGAAGACAGGCAATCCAAAGCCGGAAGACATCAAGCGGCATATGAGAGACATGCTTAAGACAGAGCCGCTTATATCTGAGATTCAATATGCAGGGGTTTATGATTCAGAGACATTGGACGAACTGAACGAATTCAAGAAGCAAAATCTCTTTGCAATAGCCGTAAAGATGGGGAAGACGCGTCTCATAGACAATATGTTTGTTGAAGCACTGAATACTAAACTTTAACACTCAATGTTCATTTGGGTATCCATACCTTTCCTTTGTCTATTATATGCTCTATGAGCCATCCCCTTCTATGGAGTTCCCTCGCTATCCATTTCCTGTGGCATTTCCACGGAAATTTTTCAGCGCATATGATTACTGCATTATCTTTTATAGCGACTCCTTCGAGTTTTTCGACTCCTTTTTTGAATTCCTCTGTTTCCGTATAAGCCTCATAGCCGCCTTTTCTGAAGCCGCCGAGTTCAACGCCAAGGAATATATAAGACAAGCTTTCCATTTGCAGGAGATTTTGGAGAGAGTCGTTCTCATAAATCCGGATTTTACTTGTCGGGAATCTTCTGACATCAACTACTGTTTTAATGTCATAAAACAGCAATATCTCCATGAAATCTTCCTCGCTTCTTCTGTCTGTACCCAAGGAATATATTTTCTTCAATTGGATGGCTCCTGAGATTTTCGTTTATGTTAAAAATTATATCACTATAGGCGATTTAAATGGTCTTGTCCATAATCCGCAATCAAACAAAGCAGGCACGGCTTCAAAGTCTTTATCAATGCGATAAGATTATTAAATGCCTGTTTATGCTGCTGAATGCAAAGGGTGATATTGAAATTGCCTCTAATGTCTGAGGGATCGGCGCTAAGGTATCGCTGATAAAGCCTTTTCACCCATGCCTGCTTTGTTTCTGTAAATGTTTGGTTACGGATTATGGTCTTGTGTTAGTATTTCTTTATGTATAAAAATAACTGGAAAATAAAATTACTTCTCTGCTAAAATGATACCCGACTTTTTCAGTCAGGGGGATAAAAATATGCAAGGACATGCGGCAATCATAACAGGAGGCGGTCGAGGTATAGGCAAGGCTATTGCGGAATCCCTTGCGAAAAAGGGAGTGAATATAGCGGTTATTGATGTGAATATGGATATAGCTCAGGAGACCTCAGCCGAATTGCAGAAACTTGGGATAAAAAGTGTTGCACTAAAGGCGGATGTTTCAAATTCGGCTGATGTGAGCAATATCTTTGAAAGCGCCGTTAAAGAATTTGGCAAGGTGGAGATACTTATCAATAATGCAGGAATAACAAAGGACGGCCTCCTTTTGCGAATGAGAGAAGAGGACTGGGACGCTGTAATAAATATAAATTTAAAGGGCACATTTTTATGCTCAAAGGAAGCAGTGAAGGCAATGTCAAAGCAGAGGTATGGCAGGATAGTAAATATAGCTTCTGTAGTGGCGTTTATGGGCAATTTTGGGCAGGCGAATTATAGTGCGTCCAAGGCAGGTATAATGGGTCTTACAAAGACCATCGCAAAGGAATATGCGAGCAGGGGAATCACGGCCAATGCGGTTGCGCCCGGCTTTATCACTACAGCTATGACAGACGCTCTTCCTGATAATGTCAAGCAGGAGATGCTTAAGGCTATTCCTATGAACAGGTTTGGCACAGTTGAGGATGTTGCCGCTGCAGTTGCCTTTTTAGCCTCACCAGAGTCAGGTTATATAACAGGACAGGTAATTCATGTAAATGGCGGAATGTATATGTAATTGCAGATTTATGATTTATGATTGATGATTTTTTAAATCTGAAATCATAAATCTGAAATCATAAATGAAACTGGAGGTAATAATGGTAGAAGAAAAAGTAAAAGAGATTATATCAAAACAACTCGGAGTTGATCAGTCAGAAGTGACTCCAGAGGCATCCTTTGTTGAGGACCTTGGTGCTGATTCGCTGGATACAGTGGAACTCGTTATGGCATTTGAAGAGGCGTTCAATATCGAGATACCTGATGAGGATGCAGAGAAGATCGCAAAGGTAAAGGACGCGGTAGATTACATAAAGAATAAAAAGGGATAATGGAACAAAGAAGGGTAGTAATCACAGGGCTTGGCCTTGTCACGCCTCTCGGCATAGGGGTGGAGGCATCATGGAAGGCCGCGATCGAAGGCATACCCGGGATAGGCCATATTACGCAATTTGATGCCTCTGCGCTGCCTGTGCGCATTGCGGGAGAGGTTAAGGGCTTCGATCCTGCCCTCTACATAGAGGCCAAAGAGATAAAAAAGATGGATAGATTTATCCATTTTGCCATGGCTGCTGCAACAATGGCTGTGGAGGATTCAGGTCTCAAGATAACCAATGAGAATGCCGAAAGGGTCGGGGTTTTCATCGGTGCTGGAATGGGCGGTCTGCCGGCTATTGAGCATTATCACAAGGCATATCTTGAAAAAGGACATAAGAGAATATCCCCTTTTTTCATCCCTATGCTGATAATCAATCTTGCGTCAGGGAATGTATCCATAAAGTTCGGGGCAAAGGGACCTAATTCCGCTGCTGTAACTGCATGTGCAACAGGCACTCATTCCATCGGAGATGCTTTTAGGATAATCGAAAGAGGCGATGCAGATGTGATGATCGCAGGCGGAACGGAATCCGTTATAACTCCTCTTGGGGTAGGCGGTTTTGCGGTTATGAAGGCATTGTCAACGCGTAATGACGAGCCTGAAAAGGCGAGCAGGCCATTTGATGCTGAAAGGGACGGTTTTGTCATGGGAGAAGGCGCAGGAGTAATAATACTCGAAAGCCTTGAAAACGCAATTCAGAGAGGAGCAAAAATATATGCCGAGATAGTGGGCTATGGCATGTCCAGTGACGCATATCATATAACGACGCCAGCGCCTGATGGTGAAGGCGCAGTTAGATGTATGAGGGCTGCTTTAAAGGATGGTGGTGTTGAACTGGGAAAGGTTGATTATATAAACGCTCATGGCACATCAACAAAATATGGAGATGAGCTGGAAACCACAGCTATTAAGACAGTGTTCGGACAACATGCCTATGAACTTTGTGTAAGCTCAACAAAATCCATGACAGGACACCTCCTTGGAGCTGCTGGAGGGGTTGAAACGATATTCTCTATCCTTAGCATTTGCCATGGAGTTGTGCCCCCTACTATAAACCTCGATAATCCAGATCCGGAATGTGACCTTGATTATGTTCCGAACAGAGCAATACAAAGGGATATTGAATGTGCAATGTCCAATTCCTTCGGATTTGGTGGAACCAATGCCTGTCTCCTTTTTAGAAAATATAGAGGAGCTTGAGGGCTTCTTAGGGTATCAGTTTAAAGACAAAAGGCTGCTGACACAGGCTCTCACCCATAAGTCTTATTATCACGAAAATCCCGGCGAGTGTTCAGATTATAATGAGAGACTCGAATTCCTCGGTGATTCTGTTCTTGGCCTTGTCATTGTAGAGGACCTCTTTTTTAAGGATAACCATCTAACAGAAGCTGATATGTCAAAAATGAAATCTTATCTGGTCAAGGAATCAGTGCTTTTTGATATAGCCACAAAACTTTCTCTCGGCAAGTATTTGAAGCTCGGCAGAGGAGAGGAGTCCACAGGCGGCAGACATAAGAGGTCTGTTTTGTCAGATGCTACAGAGGCTGTTTTTGGTGCAATATTTATAGACAGTGATTATGAAACGACAAAGAAGGTGATACTGAGACTCTTCAATGAAAAGATCGCTGATGTTGTGGATAAGAAGGAATGGCATGACTTCAAAAGTGAGTTGCAGGAAAAGTGTCAGGGAATGTTCGGGGTTTTGCCGGAATACAGGATCGTAAAGCAGGAAGGCGAGGAGCATAGAAAGATATTTACAGCAGAGGTTTATGTAAAAGGTGACGTATACGGAAGTGGCATTGGAAAGAGCAAGAAGGATGCCCAGATGGCCGCTGCAAAAAAGGCCATGGAAAAGCTGGGGAATGAATAAAAAGATCCTGTCCTGGTGTCTCTTTGATTTTGCAAATTCAAGTTATTCTGCTGTTATAGCTGCGGTAATTTTTCCTGTTTATTACTCCGGTCAGATAGTCGGCAATGAAACCGGTCTTGGAGATTTATGGTGGGGAAGGGCAATAGCTTTGAGCATGGCTATTGTGGCAATAAGCTCCCCATTTCTGGGTGGTATTGCTGATTATGCGAGGATAAGAAAGAGACTGCTTATTTTTTATACCCTCATTTGCATTTCGTCAGTTGCTTCTTTTTATTTCCTTCAAAATGGGATGATCATAGAAGGATTTATCATAATTGTTATTGCCAATATCGGCATGGAAGGCGGTCTTGTTTTTTATAATTCGTTTTTGCCAGAGATTGCCGAACCGTCATATCAGGGAAGGGTGTCTGCATGGGGTTACGGCATTGGATATGCAGGCTCTATAATCTCACTTATGTTGGCGCTATTTTTAATTAACAAAGGTTCCATAAACATCACATGGCCGATGGTAGCTTTGTTTTTCGGGATTTTTTCGATACCCGCATTTATGTTTTTACCGAAGGACTCAAGGAACGGCTCAAAAATTCACCGCGCTGCGATGGACGGGCTTAGATACGCATGGAAGACATTAAAGAAAATATGGTCAAACAGAGAACAGAGGAAATTTTTAATTGCATATCTCATATACGAAGACGGCGTGAATACAGTTATTGTGTTTTCGAGCATCTTTGCAGCAACAACTCTCAAATTCAACCCAGAAGAATTAATAAGCATGTATCTGATCGTTCAGATGACAGCGCTAACAGGGGCTTTTTTGATGGCAAAACCTATTGACTACTGGGGACCTAAAAGGGTGGTTATGCTATCGCTGTTAATCTGGACATTTGTGTCATTGGCTTCTTTTTTTGTGGTCAAAAAACTATATTTTTTTATTATTGCATCCCTTGCAGGTCTGGGTCTCGGCACTGTTCAGGCAGCTACAAGGGCGTTTTATACGCAGTTTATCCCTGAGGGCAAGGGGTCCGAGTATTTCGGTGTCTATTCCCTCGTCGGCAAGTCGTCAGCAATTTTAGGGCCCCTTATGTTCGGGTACTTGTCCTCCACCTTTGGCAGTCAAAGGCCGGCTGTATTGTCGGTTGCCTTATTCTTTCTTATAGGGCTCATTATTATCAAAAGTGTAAAAGGTGGAGGGCCGAATGTACACTCATAAAAATATATACTTAATATATTTATGGAATTATACTTACCGTTATGCTGTCGTAATAATATACTGAGTTATCTAATACTCCATTCATATTCATATCAACCCCCCCAAATATTGTGTAAGTGCCTGCTGGAAGGTCTGAGTAAGTCTCTGTCATAGGAGATAGATTAAACAACGGCCCCTGGTATGTTACAGTAACCCCTGGATGCCAGCCTGTTGATAGATTATACGAATACCAGCCGTAAGGAGTACTTGCTGTAACCCACCAATCAGCATTCATGCCTGCGCTGCTTCCCGCGTTCATATTAACAGCGAGGGTTACAATATCAGAGGGTTTAACTATTATAGGCAGATCAGAGCCGTTTGCCCTGATATCAGGAACGGGATTAAATGGATTCCATGACAATGTTGCTGTCATAGCAGCAGAGGACGGACTTATGGATGTTATACTCACATTACTTGATGATCCATTATAGAATTTGGTGTCTGGGAGTGTAGTGTCATTTAATGATGCATTTCCTCCTGATCCAGGGAATGGATCCCCGGCATCTCCTCTGTTAAGATTTTTTTCCAAATGCCATGCATTGTCAGCCTGAACAAGCGCAACGCCGTAATGGTTGACATTGCATGGAGTCCCGCCAGGGTAACACTCAGAGTCGTTAACTGTGTTGGAAGCAATTGTTGCGTTAATTTTATTGCCGTCTATATGCCATATGAGCAGACCTGAGCCTGGCAATCCGGCATCAAAACCTGTCTTCTGCCTGTTTTCTATGAGGAAATACTCCCCTGATAACGGATTCCCGCTGCCAAGTTTGTAAACATCAGCATTAGTAGAAGCAGATTGTATCGGCTCATTCTGGAGGGTGCCTAAAACAACTTTAGGCGATATCCATCCGAGGTAGTATTTAGACCATGCATCCAGATGCGCTGGACGATCCCCATGTGTTGTTACATAAGTCCAACTTCCGCTTGCCATAAGGCTCCATTTGCCAATGCCTTCTGAACTGTCATCTGTATCATATAAGTCTGCTAAACCAAGGATATGTCCATATTCGTGGGCAAATGTTCCCACTGTGTTGAGTGTATTGCCTATTAGTTTTTCTCCTTGTATTGTGTAGTCATTGACCTTGACTTTCTGGGACGGATCCGATAGACAATCATCATTTGTGACATAAATGCTATGATTGCTCTTGCCGTACAACCATGCTCCAAGTAGACTCCAATTATGCGACCAAATATCTGTAGGCGTTCCGCTCGCCTCTTCTCCTGTTCCCTGATGGATTATAACCACAGCATCCACATAACAGTCACCATCCTGATCATATAATGCAAAATTGAAACCTGCAGAATCAGCAGCCTCCACAGCCTCATATACCAGATCTCATGGCCATGCATCCTCACCATTCATATCACCTATATTGCCGCCGTAATAATCATGTGTATTTGAGGCTGTATGCCAGCCTGTTATTCCTGACGGTCCGGCAGATAATGCAATAGCGCCATATGAAACCTCATTATAATAGTCTTTTAAGCTATTGTTACCGGCGCCAAAGAGGAGGGTATTAAAATCCGCAGGGGTATATTGCGGCGTTGTGTCTGTAAAGTTAATAAGGATAACAGCTATATTGTTAGTTCCTGCGGCAGGAGGGACCATCAAAGGAGCGTTCTTTTTATCTTCTGTTTGCTGGTCTTCGGTTTTTTGTTTTGCAGGTCTAATGCGTTTTATCAGATCTGCTGATGGAACATCTGTTCCAACAATCATTTCTGAGCTTATGATCTGTCCGGAAGGCTCGCGGGTTGCATATGTCCATCTCCTTGTATTTTTATCGAGCATGATGGTATATCCATCCTCAGTCTCCCATCCATGTAACCGCTCATCACCCCACTGCCGTGCCTTAAATTTTAAACCCTCAGGCTGCATTAATGTGTGCAGAAAAGGAGCAGCCGGAACCGCAACTGCTTCGATTGGCAATATAAGATTTATTGTTATTAGTGCTACAAAAGAACATTTAATCAAAAACATTGATTTTTTCATATCTCATCTCCTTCACAGAAATTGCAATCAGTTTATAAATAATATCAGAAAATCTGCGATTATTAAGAGTGAAGCAGATTGCCGGCTGTTTTTTTTGCAAAATCTCCCAATGTCTCATCCCTTGCGCCAAATATCACATAATTATTCCATTCATTCAATCTTTCTAAAATGTTCTCTCTATTTTTAACTACTTCAACGGATTTGCATTTAGCCTTTATCCCCACTGCAAGGTCATAGCTCGAGATGTCTTTGCTTACAGTGCCGCCTGAATAGAATATTGGCAGAAGTATAAGATGGTCGTTGTCTCTGAGATTTTCCGCAAAGGCATCAATATATTCGTTTTTCATCATTTTGGTTGGCGCAAAGCCGTGAGGTTGGAAGATATAACAGATGCTATCCTTTATTTTGCTGGTCGTCTGCATGAGGGATGAAATTTTGTGTGGGTTATGTGCATAGTCATCAATTACGAGTCTCTTGCCGTCATTGAGATGTATATCGAATCTCCTCTCGATACCTTTAAATTCGCTGAGTATGTCTGTTATATCTTTAAGGCGGACACCCATTTCAGAAAGCATAGCTATGCAAGCAAGGGCATTATAAAGATTGTATTTGCCGGGAAGGTTGAGCCTGAACTTTTGGCTGTTGAGCGAAAAGTCCGTGCCAAAGGGCTTATGCTCTATGTCTGTTGCCTTGAAGTCAGAGAGGTTATCAATCGAAAATGTAACGGCATTATTTGGGATGATTTTTTTAAGGCCGCCGTCATCTGCGTTGAGAATTGGTCTGCCTGACGTGTTTTTGATAAATGTCTCAAACATTGAAGAGGTTTTTTCTATGCAGTGGTGGTCTAAATCGAGATTCAGCAGAATGGAATGTTCAGGCTTGTAATTCACTATTGTGCCGTCTGATTCGCACGCCTCGATAACGAGAACATCGGAATTGCCTGTTATCGAATTCCCGGGATTTGTCTCTGTCCTGAACTGTTTTACCCTTCCGCCGCCGATAAAATTCGGTTGTAATCCGAGTCTCTGCATCAAAAATGCGAGCATGCCGGATGTTGTTGATTTACCGCTTGTACCTGCAACTGCAATTGTGTTGAAATCCTGCACTATCTTTTCAAGGTATTCAGGCCGGGTTTTAATAGGAATTCCCAAGGCTTTTGCCTTTATATATTCGGGATTGTCATGTTCCACTGCAGTGCTGAAAATAGTCAAATCAAAAGATTCATTAATGCCCCTGCCATCCTGGGGCACGATTTCTATTCCTTTGTTCGTTAATGTTTTAAATGCAGGGTGGTCAGGATTTTTATCAAATGCCCTGTCGGAGCCTGAAACAATATGGCCTCTATCTGCCATGAACGAGGCTATCGCTGATACGCCGCTTCCGCCTATGCCTGAGAAGAATATTTTCAATTGTTTGCTAATCAGGGATGATCACGACCTTTAATGACTTTTTTGCTTCGGATACTATTTTGAATCCCTGCTGGATACTGGAAAGAGGAATTGTATGAGATATCATTTTTTTTATATCAATAATGCTGTTTCGGATCATATCGATAGATGTTTTAATGTCCTCGGGCGCAGCGCCGTATGAAAATGTTACAGTTATCTCGTCTCTCCAGAACCTGACCGCAGGTATATTTATATCGCCTTCCGATACCGCGAAAAAAAGTATCTTACCCCTTCTGTCAACAGACGCGATGGCATTATCAATAGCCTGTCTTGCTCCCGCGCATACAATCACCCTTTCTGCGAGCCTGCCTTTATTTATCTCTTTAAGCTTCTCTGCGGAATATTCGGTTGCATTAAAAACATAATCTGCTCCAAATTCCAATGCTTTGTTCAACCTGTATTCATTTATATCGGTTGCGATGACCATTGCCCCTTTTAATTTTGCCATTTGGATGTATATTAAACCTGACATGCCGGAGCCTATTATCAGGAGAGTCTGTCCTTTTTTGATTTCGATCTGTTTTTGTCCGAGCACCACGCATGCAAGCGGTTCGATCATCGCAGCCTCTTCGTAAGACGTACTGTCGGGAAGAAGGAATGTGCCGTATTTCACATTTCTGGCTGGAACCCTTATATATTCCGAAAATCCTCCCGGCTCATAATTCCCGGTGTGCAGTGATTCGCATGCGGTATAATTACCGTCAGCGCAGTAACGGCAGTCGTAACACGGGACATGATGCGATACGAATACCCTGTCTCCTGTCTTGAATTTATCCACGCCTTTGCCGGTTTCAACGATCTCGCCTGCCATCTCGTGGCCAAGAACACGAGGGGCCTTTTTCTGCCTGTACCACTGCATTACATCAGTTCCGCAAATTCCAGATGACATCATTTTTACGAGTATTTCCCCGTCGTTTATGAGCGGAACAGGCCGTTCTTCGATCCTTACATCGTCATTGCTGTAATATACCGCGACTTTCATTTTTTATACCTCTCACTATAATCCGTAATTATGCCGAAATCCAGCGATAAATTCAGCGATAAGATGAATATCTTCCGTTCAGGAGCTGTGTTTTGACAGTTCTAAATGCTCGTTTCGCTGCAGCCGCAAAACTCACCCTTCGGGTTCAAACACTTGCGGTTGCTTTACGCTTCTCTTCGCAAAGAACTGTTACCACAACCCAGCTATTCACTTCAGATACCCATCCTTATCGCTGGATTGGAGTTATGGATGGCAGGTGTGCCGAAAAGACTTTAATAGCGATACCATAGAGACGAACCCTCCCGCCATTTAAAGGCAATATCAGTATTACATTTCTATTAAACAGAGAAACAGGCATTTAATAATCGCATCGCATTATTAAAGACTTTGAGGTAAGCCTGCCATCCATAATTACGAATTACTGTCTTATACCTTTTCCATAGTCGTATCTGCCGTTTCTACGGCAGATGATTTTTTGCTTTTTTGATAAATCTCATATGCCTCTTGAGCAGTCGCGCTTTTGTGCACGATAGCCCTTACAGCCTTGATCATGCCTATGGGGCTGTCGCTCTGAAATATATTCCTTCCCATATCAACGCCCTTTGCACCTGCCTTAATGGCATTCTCGGTCATCAAAAGCGCATCCATCTCGGGTATCTTCTTGCCTCCTGCTATTACAATCGGAATGGGACATCCCTCGACCACTTTGTGAAAATCATCGCAATAGTAGGTCTTAACGAAATGAGCGCCTATCTCTGCTGCGATTCTGCAAGCAAGACCGAGGTATCGCGCATCCCTTACCATTTCCTTGCCGACTGCAGTTATAGCAAGAACAGGCATATTGTATTTTTGCGCCTCATTCACTAGTCTGCCAAGGTTCGATATCGTCCTGTCCTCATTCGCTGCGCCAACAAATATGGACATACCTACGCCCGATGCATTGAGCCTGAGAGCCTCTTCCATTGATACGATAATATCTTCATTGGATAATTCTCCGAGGATGCTCGGTCCGCCTGATACTCTTAAACATATTGATGTTTCGATTTTAGGATCAACGGATGTCCTTAAAATGCCTCTTGTTACGAATAAACAATCGGCATTTGGAATAAGGGGAATGATATTTTTCATGTCCCTTATTCCTGTTGTAGGCCCCTGAAAATAGCCGTGGTCAACGGCTAACATTACTGTCTTGCCTGTTTTAGGGTTAAATATCTTTGAAAACCTATTTTTAAGCCCGAAACTCATGTTCAACCCTCCTTTTGCAATATATAGCGAATAGTATATGAGAGGGTATGATTCTCTGTCAATTTTGGGGATAAGTCTTCTTCCATAATCATTCAATTGAACTTATGCTATACTTTTTATATAGATGGATGATAAAAGAAGGTTAAATGAAAGAAAGTTTTCAAATTTTGAAAAATTACCTGATGGCGGCAGAAAATATTGGCTTGAAGGAATGACAATGATCTTAACAAAGAGAGAGCTTGCTGATATGCTTATGAGATATACAAACCGTGAAATTGACTTACAGAGTCTTATAAGCTGGGCAGAAGATATGATGAGAGATGCCGACTTTGAAAACGGCAGTTTTGAGCTGATAAGAAGTATTCTTGCTCATATAGGACTTGCAGATGTACGTGAATTTGGACTCTCATGGGACGATTGCTATGACTACCTTCATAGACTCGGATATGATGTGAAGATAGAATTGGTTGAAGCTTAACTCCTCATCATCTCTTCAATTGTAATTCTCACAGATTCTCCGAGGGCGTCGAGGTCGTAGCCGCCTTCGAGCGCGAAGATAACGGGTTTATCAGTGCTTGCGAGGATGTTATGCGCGATGCCGCGAATGCCTTCATTAGAAATCCTGATCGAAGAGAGGGGGTCTTCCCGGCGGATGTCGTAGCCTGCTGAGACGAGGACTATGTCAGGCCAGAAGTTTCTCATAAGTCCTGGAACTATACCATGATAAATGTGTAAATATTCTTTATCTCCTGAACCTGCCTGCATGGTGACATTGTAAGTAAATCCTTCTCCTTTGCCTATACCTCTCTCAGATTCCCTGCCTGTTCCGGGATAGTGAGGATACTGGTGTGTGCTGAAATAAAAGACTGTATCGTCACTTTCAAATATATGCTGCGTTCCGTTCCCGTGATGCACATCGAAATCTATAATGAATACTTTTTTATATCCGATTTTTTGAGCGTATCTCGCTCCTACTGCAACATTGTTGAATATGCAGAAACCCATTGCCCTGCTTGCCTCTGCATGGTGACCAGGAGGACGGACAGCGCAGAATGCCCTGTTTATTTCACCTGATTTGCATTTTTCTACTGCTTCTATTACAGAGCCTACTGCATATAGCGCTGCCCCAAGGCTTTCTTTTGACATATATGTATCTCCATCAAGATAGCCGGTTTTAAAATTTTTAATCGTCTCTATATAGCTTTGTGTGTGGGCGAGAGCAATATCATCATAATCCGCTCTACGAGGTCTTATGTGGATGAGTTTTTCCCAAAGATTTGAGTTTTTAAGTGCATTCAGGATGCTGATTAGTCTTTCGCTTGTCTCCGGATGCCACTGCGGCGTTTCATGTTTTAGGAATATATCATCGTATATAAAGCCGACTTTATGCATGGATAAGATTATACTCAAAAATATTCGCCATTGTAAAAAAAGGCTCATCTGATATAATTTTTATAAAACCATCATGCGAGGAGACGGAAATGGATAAAGAGTTCAGCAATATTCTTCCTGAAGAGACAAAACAGATTTTGAGAGATACATTCAAAGACCTTAAGGACAATGTCTTAATAGAGGTTTTTATAAAGGAAGACGACCAGTTCAGCGCTTTCACATCAGAGCTTTTAAAAGGAATCGCAGCCCTTACGGATAAGATTGATGCAAAGTTTTACAAGGCAGGCAGTGATACTGCAAAGAAAAGAGGCATAAAAAGGTTCCCGACAATCCTTATAAGCCCCGATAAATACAAGATAAGCCTTATAGGCGCTCCACTCGGTGAAGAAGGACGCACCTTGATAATGGCTATACTCCTTGCCTCAACAAGCGGCACGATACTGTCAGTCTCTGCCCTGAAAAAGCTTTCTGAACTGAAGGAGCCGCGGCGCATTCAAGTCTTTGTCTCCCCGACTTGTCCGTACTGCCCCCAGCAGGCATTAAATTCGATCTCTGCTGCGATTGCGCGACCTGACCTGATAACAGCAGAGGTTATTGAAATGTATGAGAACAGGGATTACATGGACAAATATCACATCGTTACCGTCCCATTTACTGTAATCAATGATGTGCCAATTGGCACAGGGCTTAAGCCTGCGGAGATATTTGTCGAGGAGCTTTTCAGTGTCTCATCGGCGGAGAAGATTTTTGCCCCAAAGGAAGGCGAGAAGATCGATGTGGATATCGTAATCATCGGAGGTGGTCCTGCAGGGCTCACAGCAGGCATATATGCGGGCAGGAGCGGGTTGAAGACCGTGATAATTGAAAAAACTGCAGCAGGAGGACAGGTGCTGGTAACTCCTGTTGTGGAAAACTATCCAGGATTTACTCAGATAGCCGGAAGAACACTTGTTGATATTATGTATCAGCAGGCATTGCAATATTCCCATATCTTTGAAGGAGAGGATGTTGTTAGCATTAAAAAATCCAGCGGGACATTTGAGATAAAGACCAACAGGAGAATATATACTACGAAAGGCATCATCATTGCCACAGGCGCAGAGCATAGAAAACTCGATGCATCTGGCGAGAAACACCTTGCAGGCCGTGGGGTAAGCTATTGCGCAACATGTGATGGATATTTCTATAAGGATGGGAAAAGGGTCGTTGTTATTGGAGGCGGCAATACTGCTGTTACTGATACCTTATATCTGCATAGTATAGGAGCAAAGGTTTCGCTGGTTCATAGACGCGATAGGTTAAGGGCAGAACAATTTCTCCAGAAGAGTCTGGAGGACAACAAAATACCGGTACTCTGGAACTATGTGGTCAAGGAAATAATTGGAAAGAACGAGGTTCATGGTGTGAGGCTTCAGAATGTAAAAGACAATTCCATAAAAGTCCTTGAGGTAGATGCAGTGTTTGTTGCCATAGGATATGTGCCTAATAACGAACTGGCAAAGATGCTGAATTTAGCGCTTGATGATGAAGGATATATAAAGGCAGACAACAAACAGAGGACGTCAATGCCACTGGTCTATGCAGCAGGAGATGTAACAGGCGGCATAAAACAGATAGCGACAGCAGTGGGACAGGGCGCAATCGCAGCAGTTACAGCCTTTGAGGATATATCAAGTCCATACTGGAAGAAGGAATAATATAATGCCCTGCTCCGGCTCAAAGCAGGGCATCTTCCTTCTATCTGACTTTTGTTCTCTGTATTCTGATGTTACCTTCTCCATCCTGCCCATACAGGGAACCCGTTTGCATCTCTTAATGTAAGCACAGAGTCGCCTTTTTTGACTTCAGCAGCGATAATTGCAGGCGCCCCCATCATCGTCACCTTTGAACCCTTTACATCAACCTTGTCGCCCTTTTCTATCTTTGTGTCAAGCCCTTCAATATACCAGCCGGGGCCGAGGTGAACTGATATTGTCTCTTTTTCTGTTTTAACAGTTATGTGAATACCGTAATACATACCTTTCATTGGCGTTATCTTATCAACTGATTCAACTGTGCCTGTGATAGTTGTTACTGTCGCAGGGTTATACGTTTTCTGGTACGGTGTTCCCATTCCCCACCCGCCGCTTCCACGCCAGCCCATCCCTCTCATTGGTTGCGCAAAGGCTAATGAAGCGGTTAAGATTAGTGATACTGCCAGCATCACTCCTATGAACTTTTTCGTTTTCATGTGTTACCTCCTTGAGCCGGGATTGTAATCCTCAACGAGGATTATCTTCAAAATATCCATTGGCAGCTTGTCATATCTTGAAGCTATTTCCTTCGTGGTCTCTCCTTTTTTTGCACTAATGCCATTTTCTGAAAGTTTTTTCTTTGCAAGGTTTAAATCTATATTGTTCTCCTCACAAATCTGCGCTAAGGTCTTCCTTCCGACCCCTGTACCTGCAAACTTTTCATCTACTAACTCTGGTGTGTAAACTATCCCGATTTCTATTTCCTTACGCTCAAACTTTTTAATCATTCCATAAAGATTCATGGCATTTGTCTATTAGGCGTCCTTGACCCTCTCCACATAGGCTTGCACATTTTATCCCTGAGAATAATACTCCTGCCGTCTGGATATTTTATCTGTCTGCACATTATGTAAAGGCTTCCGTCTCCGCCGAAAAATTTTGAACCGGTAATTTCAAGCTCCATGCCTGTCTGAAATATTATGCCTTCTCTGCTCAGATACCAGGGTGGGGCTGTAACCACATTGAAGACTCTGTCTCCTGATTTTAACCTCAGGATAACCGGTCCTCTCATGCCGCGCGCTATTACTGCTACTGTCCCCTTGATTGTTATTTCTGTGTTTTCATCGTATCTGTCTTCACCTATCTCAACATCTGCAAAAGAGAGTGCAGGTAAAAGAAGTGCAAAACAAATGCAAAACAAATGATGGATATATTTATAAGATTTAATTTCACTATCTTCATATTAAGAAACCTTTATTGGCGGCTGCTGAGTTGATTTTTAAATCTTTCGCTCAGCAGCCAGTGCAGTGTTTTTACATTCGCATTTCGCCTGTTCCCATCATGCCTCTGCCCATGCCGCAGCCGCCGCATGTGCCAGGACCGAAACCTGTGAAGCCGGCCTCGGATGCCTTTTCCTGGATCTCTGTCCTTACATCCACCATCTCTTTCTGTTTATCTGCTATCGCCTTCCAGTCAGGTGTTGTCTGTGTGCGGAGCGTCATCAAGTCTGTTCTGAGCTGGAGCATCTTCTGCTTTAGCGGCAGGATGTCTTTCTGAAACTGTGCGTATTTTTGAGTCTGTTCGGGTGTTGACTGCGTTTCAGCGCCATAGCACGGCCCCATGCCGAATCTGCCGTATCCAGGCCCAAATGCCATTGCCGCTCCTGCAAGGGCAATTACGATAATTACCACGAGGCTTATGCTTAGTGCCTTTTTCATGAGATTCACCTCCTTTCATTCTATCTGTCAATGGAGAAAGAGCAATTGCTGTGCCAGATAGAAGAAACGAGAAAATTCAATATCTTGTATTATTTTGCATAAACACAAAAGTGCAATCTTTGCATTAACAGGTGCAAGTTTTGCATTTATATTCCGTATTCTTTGATCTTATATTGCAATGTCCTAAGCGATATGCCCAATATCTCGGCCGCTTGTTTTCTGTTGCCGTTTGTTTTTATAAGAGCATTCTCTATTGCAGTCTTTTCGATGCTCTTCAAATCGCCTTCAGGCTTTGAGCCCAAGTCAGGTGCGCTCAGCTCAGGCAGTATAAGCTCATGCCCCTTGCTGACTATCACGGCTCTTTCGATTACATTTTCAAGCTCTCTTATGTTTCCTGGCCATTGATAGGATGTCAATTTATTCAGTTGTTCCTCGGAAAGTAGTTTGAAGGTTTTGCCGTGCCTTAATGAGATTGTCTTTAAAAGGTAATTTGCTATTTCAGGGATATGCTTTTTTCTTTCCCGCAATGAAGGGATGCTTATGGGAAAGACATTCAGTCTGTAATAGAGGTCTTCCCTGAATTTTTTTTCATCAACAAGCTCTTTGATGTTTCTGTTTGTCGCCGCGATTATTCGCGCATTAGTTTTAATTGTAGCAAGAGAGCCGAGTCTTTCAAATGTCTTATCCTGAAGAATCTTGAGGAGCTTTGCCTGAAGCGACAAGCTCATCTCGGAAATCTCATCGAGGAATATCGTGCCTTCGTTTGCGAGTTCGAACTTTCCTTTTTTTTGAGATACTGCGCCTGTGAACGCCCCCTTTTCATACCCGAACAACTCTGATTCGAGAAGATTTTCGGGTATGGCGGCGCAGTTAATATCCACGAATGGCCCGCTCCTGCCGCTCATATTGTGTATCACTTTTGCGACGAGGGTTTTCCCCGTTCCTGTCTCTCCGTAAAGCATTACAGTAGCATCGGTTGCCGCCACATCCCTGACTTCATTTGATGTTTTTTTGATGCCGGAAAATAAAATCTCCAAAGGAGGGATGTCCTGAAACATCTCTGATTTGAGAAGCCTGTTTTCTAATGTCAGTTTTTGTTTTTCATAAATTTTTGATACAACAATCCTTAGTTGTTCAGGGTCTTTTAAGGGTTTGGTGATATAATCAATCGCCCCTTTTTTCATCGCCTCCACTGCTGTTTCGACAGTTGCAAAGGCAGTGATCATAATAAAGTCTATATCCGAATCTTTGCTCTTTACCTTTTCCATAAATGTTATTCCGTCCATCACCGGCATCTTCAAATCAGTGATTACGAGATTCGGGGAAAAGGAATCTGCTGTCTTCATTGCAGCAATCGGGTCTATTGTCCCTTTGACAGTGTATCCTGTGTCTTCGAGTATTTTTGTCAGAAGCAGGAGAAATGATTTTTCGTCGTCAATAATTAATATTCTGAAGTTTTCTCTTGTCATATTAATCTCCTGAGCAGGGAATAGTTATTCTAA
Source organism: Thermodesulfovibrionales bacterium (assembly GCA_030017995.1). Lineage (GTDB taxonomy): Bacteria > Nitrospirota > Thermodesulfovibrionia > Thermodesulfovibrionales > Dissulfurispiraceae > JASEGS01. Next base: position 951 of record JASEGS010000003.1, on the reverse strand, counting down.
AGATAGTTCCCATTCCTGGTTCACTTTCTATTTCAATTTTACCACCCATGGATTTTATCAGTTTCTCCACTATTGGAAGACCGAGGCCTGTGCCTCTGACCTTTGTAGTAAAAAATGGCTTAAAGACTTTTTCCATGGTTTCTCTGTCCATTCCGCAGCCATTGTCCTTAATGGATATTGAAAGTGCATTGACTACAACCGCTGCCTTTATATCTATCTCCCCCCTGTCTTTTAGTGACTCATATGAGTTCTGGATGATATTGAGCAATAGCTGTTTCAGTTTGTCCCTGTCAGATTTAATTTTCATGCCTTCAGTCGCTGAGATTTTAACATCAGCTTTTGCAGATAGATTCATGGACTTAATTGTCTCTTCTATAAGCTCACGGATGTTGAACTCCTGAGATTTAATTTCCACAGGCCTTGAATACAGCAGGAGATCCCCAGTCAATGTTTCGATCCTTTCTGACTCAGAAACGATTATGTCAAGCTCATCTGTCTTCTGTGCCATGTCCTGTCTTTAAGATACTGGGCAAATCCCTTTATGCTTCCAAGCGGATTCCTTATCTCATGGGCAAGGACAGACGCCATCTCCCCAATTGCTGCAAGCCTTTCTTTTTCAGCCAGCATTGCCTTTATATGTTCTGTCTTATTTACTGCCCTTATGAAAAAGTAGCCTATGATCCAGAGGATGATGATTATAACTACGATGCTGATTATTTGAAGCATTGCCTGTCTTACGATTCTTTCAGATGGATATGTATGCAGGGCAATTCTGCCTATCCTTTCTGTTCCCTTTATATGAACCGGATAGTTAAGCACAAAGACCTTTTCGCCTGTGCCGAGTGTTATGTAACTGTAAACGGGCTCGCCTTTCTCTGACACTGCCTTTATAAAATCATCCATCATCTGTCTGCCTATGAGGTTTTCGTTGGAATGAAGGAGTGTTTTGCC